>CAZOHR010000248.1:0-5775 GCA_964579045.1 uncultured Bacteroidales bacterium
GCATATAAACTATTTAGTTGTATTTTAATGGGCTTAACTTAATGACATTGACCGCGGGCAGGCCTGACCAAAATGCGGGTGGTTCCATAGCGCAGACGAAGGAAAGAACAAGCAGAAATAAAGAAACAATTAGAATTGTGTCTGGCCGATATATCGTTTATTCACACTATTAATTATTTTCAATGGTGTTCATGAGCTCCCTGCGGTCGGTTCTAAAACAAATTTAGTAAAGGCCAAAAGTGTTGGCATTTGTTTTAGGCCAAGGCAGACGTACAATTCTTTTGTTTCTTTATTTGTGGGGTGGGGACGGCGAAGCCCTCATGAGCGTAGCGAATAACCATTTTTTGGTCTTGATTTTTTTGTAACTTTTTTGTTCACACAAATGCTTATTTTTAGCGGTGTTCACGAGCTCACTACGTTCGGTTTGTCAAGAAAAAAAGTTTGAAATTTAGAATAATAATTTATTTCGAGAAATAGTAAAAGCTCATCAAAAAACTTTATAATTCAATGATTTTGCACCAGCGAGATTTAACAGTATCCAAGTCTTGTATAGTTAACAGTTCACAGCATAGAGCTAAGAACAGTATCGTTCAGCAGGCATTAAACTAGTAATACACAGCTCCACTGTCATCAGGCAGCAGCAACTCGTTGTTTCCTGGCTCAAAACCGTCCATCAGCGGTAATCTACTCTTCTTTATTTTGTAATCTTCGTGAGCAGCAATCACATACTCTTCTAATAGACTTTCTTCACAATCTTCGGGCGCTAAGTCATAGCTAAGGTCACCGGTTTTTAACTTGTAAATATATGTTTCCCATTTTGCACAAGGGCGACCAAAATCAACTACAACTTCAACTAGCTTGAAATCTCTGCCCACAATTTTGTATGTGTGATTATAGTACCATTTTTCAGATGAGCCTCCATAATGAGTAATGTAAATCTGTCCTTTTGAAATGAGGATGTTGTCGAATGGGTCGCCCATCATTCCTCCTGCTTCTGAAGCCATTACAGGACCTCTCATCGTTTTCCAAATCATCCATTCATCTTTTTCCTTTTTGCAAATATAAATAATGCGGGTATTACCATATTCTCCAACAGAGTCGGTGTTGTAAACATAAACTCTTTCATCTTCGCCATCTTTATCTAAGTCTCCATCAGTTTGTCCAAGAAGTTCATATCCTTTGGGGATATCCAATTTCTGATATTTTGAGTCGTTTTTTACAGTGACTTTTGTCTCGCTGCCAGAACAAGAGTAGATAAATGCAGCAATGCTAATAGCAAAAAGAATCTTAATCGTTTTTTTCATTTTATTTGTTAATTAATTTTGATAAATACTGTGTATAAAAACTATTCACCTATTATTTTAATAAGAACTCTTTTTGTTCTTTTTCCATCAAATTCGCCATAGAAAATTTGTTCCCAAGGACCAAAGTCAAGTTTCCCTTCAGTGATAGCAACAACAACCTCGCGACCCATAATTGTGCGCTTAAGATGTGCATCGCCGTTATCTTCATAAGTATTGTGTTTGTATCGGTTGTGTGGCTTTTCGGGAGCTAGCTTCTCGAGCCATTCCTCAATGTCTTGGTGTAAGCCCGATTCGTCATCATTAATAAATACACTCGCGGTAATATGCATTGCATTCACGAGGCAAAGCCCTTCTTGTATTTTGCTTTCTTTTAGGCACTCGTTTACATAAGAAGTGATATTTATTAGCTGTCGTCGTTGTGGAACATCAAATGTAAGAACCTTGCGGAATGATTTCATATTGTTTTATTTTGATTTTCAAGTTTTTGTAACATGTTTGTAGCGTCTTCCACCTTTTGTGTTTGAGGTCGCAGATTGCGACCTCAAAATGTTTTCGAAAGTCGCAGATTGTGACCTCAATGCATCAAATTCCTGATCGTTAAGTCGAAAACAAAAGTTTTCAGGAAATCTTTGAATGTTTCTTTTTACCTGTTCGTTAAGCCTCTTTGTTTCTAAAACATAGAAAAATGCAAGATCGCTATCCAGAATTACCTGTTTGTTTCTAACTTCAAATATAAAGTTTTGTATTTCGTTCTTATATACATCAACTGCATTTTTCATAAATGATGATAAAACAAATGATTATTTAATCAACTCGGCTATAATATTGTCAATTTTTGCCTGCAATTCTTTGGTTTTTGATTCATATTCATTTCGAGAATCAATTTTATCATGCACCGATACGTAGAATTTTATCTTAGGCTCTGTGCCAGAAGGTCGTATGGTAATTTTACTTCCATCAATTAAGTCGAACTGTAAAACGTTCGATTTAGGTAACATGATGTCGTAGCGCAAGTCGCTTATTTTGTCAATTGTTTTCCCCTTCTCGAAATCATGTACTAGAGCTATAGTAGATCCTGCGATAGAATCTGGAGTTTCGTCACGGAATCTATCCATCATTTTTTGAATCTCCTCCAGACCACTTTTTCCTAATTTAGTAAGTGACTTTAATCCCTCGAGATAGTAACCATATTTAATATAAATGTCAATCAGTTCGTCGTAAAGTGTTTTTCCTTTAGATTTCGCAACCGCTGCAGCTTCTGCTACAAGCATACACGACATTACAGCATCTTTATCACGAACAAATTCACCAGCTAAGAAGCCATAGCTTTCTTCACCACCGCCAATAAATTTAGATTTCCCGTAATTTCTTTCAATTATCTCTGCAATATATTTAAATCCAGTTAATACATCATAGCACTTAACCTTAAAGTGATTTGCCATTTCCACTAATAATTCAGTAGTAACAATGGTTTTAACAATGTACTCATTGCCTTTAATCAATCCTTTTTTATTCCATTCTTCGAGAAGATATGATATGAGAATTGAGGCAGTCTGATTACCGTTTAGCAGAATATACTGACCTTCGGAATTCTTAACAACAATTCCAAGTCGGTCGCCATCGGGGTCTGTGCCCATAACAATATCAGCGCCAATTGATTTAGCTTTTTGAATCGCCATATCAAGTGCTGCAGCTTCCTCTGGATTTGGCGAAGCCACTGTTGGAAAATTTCCATCAGGGATAGCCTGTTCTTCAACTATATTTATATCAGTAAACCCAATTGCTCGCAGTGCCTTTGGGAGAATATCTACCGTAGAGCCATGAATAGGAGTGAAGACAATCTTTAAACCAGATGATTTCGCAATTTCGGGATTGAGGCTAACTTCAGTGAGTTTTTTTATGTATTCATTATCTATTTCTTGACCAATTATTGTAACATTAGTCATGCTGTTGTCAAATTTTACATCGGCGACATCAGAGATTTTTCGCACTTCAGCAATTATCTTGGTATCGTGTGGGTCTGTAATTTGTCCACCATCTTGCCAATAAACTTTATAACCATTGTATTCCTTTGGGTTGTGAGAAGCTGTTATTACAACCCCAGATTGACAACCTAAATGTCTAATTGCAAACGACAATTCAGGAGTAGGTCTTAAAGCGTCGAAAAGATAGACTTTAATTCCATTCGCAGAAAAAACAGATGCGGTAATTTTTGCAAAGTATTCGCTATTATTACGACAATCATAGGCAATAGCACAACTTATCTGCTGACTTGGGAATTGTGAAATTAAATAATTACTCAATCCTTGAGTTGCCATTCCAACTGTATATTTATTCATTCTGTTTGTACCAGCTCCCATGATACCACGTAAACCGCCTGTACCAAATTCAAGATCTTTATAAAAAGACTCTGTAAGTAATTCTTCATCTGCCTCAAGCATGTAAAGAACTTGATTGCGAGTTTCCTCGTCGAAAATCTCTGAAAGCCAATATTGAGCTTTGTTTATTATGTCCTTCATAACTATAGAATTTGGATGTAAAGTTATCAAAAATTTTGTAGCTACCCAAATGTGGTTAAAACATAATTTGAGTTTTTTTGTGGGTTTTTGGGATTGGGTTTTATAACGATTAGGGTAGGGGTTGATATTGTAGCGGCATTTTGAAACACTTCAATGTTAAGCTTACAATAAATTTAAGTATAAGTTCCTAAACTTTAAAATTCGCTCCAAAACCCCCGCTATTATGCTAAGGTGCTGTTACCACACGTTATTTCTTCTTATTTGTCTTGTCTTTCTTCCCAAGACTTGATGATGCTTGTGGTTCCATTTCACCATTTAAAATCATAAATACATATTTTTTTAAATCCTTATAATTAATTTCGTCAGTTTTCCAACCTACTGGATATGTAAAATGTGTTCCACTTTCTTTGTCTATACTACACAAAACATGCTTTACACCATCAATTTCAGCTATGGTTTTCTCGGTTAAAATCTTTTTCTCGACTTTTTGTCCTGTTTTGTCAATCAAAAAGAACTGATATATTGGTTCAGCAAATTCTTTTGGCTTTTTATAATATTTCATTGCACTCACTGTTTGTCCATTCCAAGTAAATTCATCAACTACTTCTCCTCTAATTTCCATCATTTCCTTTGGGAGTGCATCATTTTCATATTTTTCCTTCAAAATATTAAAAACACTGTCTCCTTTTTGGTATTCTTCGTTTGCATAATATGCTTTAATTAATTTGGCATACAAATTATACTCACTTGGAATAATTGATAACATTTCAGAATATGCATTTATTGAATTTGGATAGTTCTTTTTAACCGTGTATTCAAGCAAGCCAATGTTTTCAAGCAAATCAATATAAGTAGGGTTACTCTTATCAATTAACGAAGCACTAATTTTATATTCTTCTAGTGCCTTGTCATAATTTTCTTGAATGTGATATATGTTTGGTATTTTAAAATATGGGTCACCAAGCTCAAATTCTTGTTCTCTAGCCTTATAAAAATAAACCAATGCTGTATCATACTGTTCTTTATAATAAAACACATTAGCCAATTCAGTGTAATTCTTTTGTCCATCAGGATTCCTTTGCACAGCTATTCTGAAATTTTCTATTGCTTTATCATATTGCTTGTCATAACGTAATGAGAGACCTTTGTACAGATAAATATAATCATCATCTAATCCTTTTTTTATTGCCAAGTCATACATTTTTATGGCATTCGAATCATCCTCCAATTGAAAATATGCATATCCAATGTAATAGCATTCCTCTTTTGTCAATGTTTCTGAGTTGGAATATTCTATAAGTTTATTATAATTCCGTTGTAAATACAATTCCTCAATTGTCTGAGAAAAAGCATTTGCTGTCAGTAAAAATATCGCTAAAACTGTAATCAAATGTTGTTTCATTTTTGTCTTTTTATAATGTGTGCTGTTAGCAACTGGTTGTTTTTGTTGTGTTAAGTTTTACAATTTTCCGAAAGTTTGAAGTGAATTCCACTATTCATCTTGTCTGCAACAAGCAATATTAATATATTCAGATTCAAAAGATTCAATATTCTCGATTTTATCAATTAATGCACTGAAATATATGTTTTTAGATTCAACCATTTGAGCTGCGCTACCGACTACTTTTATTTTAAGTTTAAAATTTAAATTGTCGAGAGAATAAATGTCATAGGATATTTCACTTATCATCGTTCCAGAGGTAGCAATACCTTTAAAGATAATAAGTGTGTGTGTTTCTAATAATGATTCGTCGAATTGAATCGTACATGTGTCTGAAATTGAATGTAATTCACTTTCAGAGTTGATAATATAAATAGTCTCTTGATCGATTGAGTCCCAGAAACACTGATTTTCTAATTCAATTGCATCAAACTTTCGGTTTTCAGTTTCCGTATTTTCATCGTTGCGTTTCTCGCAAGCAGAAAATAAGAAAGATAAAAAGGAAAAGAAA
>CAZOHR010000249.1:0-5768 GCA_964579045.1 uncultured Bacteroidales bacterium
CCTTTATATTTCTTCTGCATACCGTTAAGGAAATTCCTCATAATCTGGTCGTGACAAATTCTGTATTTTTCATTATCGGGTTTGCGAAAGAAAGCACTTAACTCATGTCTGCTTATTGGATATTCTACCGATTCAAGCATTTTAAGCATATCATCATCGTGCATATCGAGTGCGATTTTTAATTTTCGCAGAATGATGTTGTTGGTTAGTTTCTTTTCTGGTGCAGGTTGCTCGCCTTCTTTTTTACCACGTTTTAAATTTATGAAGCCATTAAGAAAAGCGGCAAACTGAAAGTCACTAATTTTAATGTATCCTTCGGCATCCTCTTTCTTGAGCCATGCACTCACTTCGGTTCTGGTGGTAGTTAATCCGCCAAGTTCGAAAGTTTGAATCATTGTGTCGTCGCTAAGTTCAAATGTGAAGCGTATTCGGCGTAGGATGTCGTTGCTGGTCATAAACTGATATTTGTTTCTGCAAAGTTACGAAAAAAGTCTTTTATAAGATTGATTGCCAAAAATAAACCATCAATCTTAAATTATGATGAACGTTAATATCGGAATTGTTAACTAGGTTAATTATCTATAAGCATCAGTAAATAAATTCTAGTCTTATTAGTATATATGCAGAATCAAGGGGTAATTTGATAACTCTCGAATTATTTTCACAATATATTGAAAAATGTTTTGATTATAGAAAATTTTGTTTTAATTTTGAGAAATATTGTAGAACAAAATGAGTGTTATATATGAATTTTAGGGTGTAATGATTGTTTTGTTCGGGTGAGGAGGAGTCTATGGGCTATTAAAATGAAAGGAGTTAACGGTATAACTTTGGCTTACCACCAATTCGTATAAGTGAAAAGCGAATTAAAAAAAATGAGTAACAAAATTTAAAAAATATTGAAATGAAAATTATCATAATGTTTTTAACGTTGACTCTTTCAATTCTATCTTTATATTCTCAAGACTACTGTGAAGGATATGGTAATTCTTGGAGAGGTAAAGAGAAAAACTTTGGTAATGTACCTACCTACAATATTCCAATAACAACGGGGTGGGTTGCATTTTCCCCTTTTACAGATGAGTTTAATACTTTCGATAATTCAAAATGGACAAAGATAAATGGGTCTTGTCATACCATGTCAACAGATTCCTATTTTTCAAACAGTACAGATAACGTTTACGTAAGTGCTGGGAAATTATTTTTGAAGGCAAAGTTAATGCCTACTCCTGTTTGGTGTGAGCATTGGGATACTGCAAAGTATTATAATTACAGTAGTGGGTATATTAGCTCAAATAATGCAATCAGATATGGTTACATTGAAATTAAATGCAAATTACCGTCAAACATTGCTTTAGCTCCTTGTTTTTGGATGTTTGGACAAACTGGTCAATATGTATATCCATTTACGGGATATGAGTATGATGAAATTGATGTATTTGAACCACATATGCCCGAAAGCGGCAATGACCTATCAAAAACTGTTATGCAAAATTTCTACCACAATCTCCACGATCCATTAACAACACAATCAAGTTTAAGACAGAATATATTTTTTACAAATACATTCTTAAATCAGGATATTATTTTTGCTGTTGAATGGTTGCCAGAGGAAATTCATTATTATGTCAACGGACATCTTACTAAATCAGTCAAGTTTGCTGATGATAGCTCTGGTAGTATTGATACAGACAGTGATTTTACTTGTACAAATTTTCTTGATGCCAGAGGTCAGAAATTTCAAATAAGTCTTTCTGTTAATAATCTAATTTCGACCTACACAGATGTGAGTCAAGGATTTGAGATAGAATATGTCCGTTCTTATAAATTAGTAGAAGGTTTTAATTATGAATATTGGCCATCGAGCTTTAGTATGACCGATCCAAATATGTTCAAAGTCCATAAAAACATACGATTGGGAGGTACTGGTAAAACAGCAACTATTCCGCAAGATGAAAATATTACAATATGGGCTACTGATGGTATTATTCTCGATAAAGGTTTTACGGTTTCAGGAAACACTACTTTCACAGCAAGGAATATTGCAACAACAAATTTGTTTACTTATTAATTAAATTTTTAATAACATGAAAAAATATATTTATTTAATCAGCATTGCTACTTTTGTTTTATTCTCGAATGCAACACAAGCACAAATTAAAATTCATGATGATAATCATGTAAGTTTAACAAGTTTAACTAAGGGTGGTGGTGTACAGATCTATCCAAATGGATATACTGTATTTCAACCTGCAGTTTATACTTCTTATGGATGGATGAATCTTGTTTATGCTCCTTTATCAACATCGAAATGTTGGATTGTGAGAGACAACGCAGGAAATCACACGTTTCATGTAAGAGGAAATGGAGATGTTGTTTGTAACGTTTTATATGAACTTTCAGATGAGTCAGTAAAAACAAATGTGTCAAATATAACCAGTGCATCAGAAAAAATCATGAACCTACAAGGTGTATATTTTGATTTTATAAATGAAACAAAACAAGATACTTTAGTATTCAGTGATAAATATGGTAACACATATACTTATATTACTAACACCGACAATTTAGAAGATATACTTAATAATGAGAATATTGATTCAGATGCTGTAAATGCTGTAATTTCAGAAAGAAATAGACATCACATGGGTCTAATAGCTCAAGAGGTTGAACAAGTTGTTCCTGAAGTTGTGAGAACACAAACTGACGGGAAAAAAGCTGTCGCTTATAGTAGCCTTGTACCTTTGCTTATAGAAGCGTTTAAAGAACAGCAGCTTAGAATAAATGAGCTTGAACAATATATCCAAAATTGTTGCGAATTCAATGATAATATCAAAAGTAAAAGCACGGAAATGCAAAATTCCGAGTCAACAAATAACACTTCCGTTTTGTTCCAAAACACACCAAATCCTTTTAATCAATCGACAATTATCAGCTATGAAATAGGCGAAAAAAGTATTAGCGAAGCGCAAATATTCGTATTTGATCTGAATGGAAAACTGTTAAAAACATATCCTTTAACTACTTCAAAGGGAAATATCCAGATAAATGCAAATGAGTTAGAACCAGGCATGTATTTGTATTCTCTTGTTGTTAATAAAAAGGAAATTGATACGAAAAGAATGATTCTAACACAATAATTCATTAACTTTGTCAGTAAAGCTATTTAGCTTTACTGACATTAAAACTTAATTTTATGAAAGCGATATTTTTATTTATTAGTTTATTAGCATATTGCATTACTTTTTCGCAAGATGTTGTAATTTTTGTTCAAGCTGAACATGAAACAATTCCTATTGAGTTAGACACAATTTTTGTTGAGAATTTGTCTAATAGTACTTTTGCAAAACTCTATGATTTGCCAAATGGGGTAACAAATTATGAGATTAATCTTAGTCAAGGTGCTCAGGTAAATTCAATTGGTCAAATAAATGAGACTGCAAGTAATTTTACAATATTATCAAACAAACCTGGTGTTTGTTCTTTTCAAATTATATCTAAGCCACATAGTAATGTGACTTTTGACTTATATAACATTCATGGCCAAAAACTTTATCATGTAATAAAGAATCTTTCGTCAGAAATAAGCACATTTGAATTTTGCAACTCGCATTCAAATATCGGTGTTCTCAAAATTACTACTGTAGATAATTGCTATTCAATTAAAGTTTTTGGAAATGGAAACTATCAGACTATTTTATGCAATACAGATTGCAATGTTTTAAACACTCCACCAACAATAAAAGAGTTGAGAACCAATTTTGAATTTAACGAAGGAGATACACTGAGCATAACTGCGATAAAACAAGCATATCATTCAAACTCAATATTTGCTCAACCAATAAACAATGAGAATTTTATTATCTACATAAGTCAACCTTGTGCTGGCATTGCGTCTGTTACAGATTATAATGCAAATGTATACAATACTGTCAAAATTGGAAATCAATGTTGGTTGAAAGAAAATCTTAAGTCTACTCATTATTCAGATGGAACAGCACTAGTTGATGGCTCTCTTACGGGCATTGGTGGTGATGACATTTATTTAAAAGCTTTCTATAATTTTGAAGACAACGATTCTTTAAGTGAATTGACAGGGAAATTATACACATGGGCAGCTGCAATTAATGGTTATGTTACAAATAATGATGTGTTACAAAATGGACATAGGCAGGGTATTTGTCCTACTGGTTGGCATATTCCGAGTGATGAGGAATGGGGGGAGTTAGAATTGTATGTTGACAACACTTTACAAAATCCTTATGTTTTTGGACTAAGAGGCTCAATTGGTGGGACTGTCCTTAAATTAAATTTAATATGGAATACAGCTTCTGGTAATAATAAGTACGGGTTTACTATTTTGCCAGGCGGCCGAAAGGAGAACAATATCTTAAATAATGCTTTTGAATATGTTGGGTATAATATTAGTGCTGGCTTTTGGACTTCTACATATTATCAAGGGAATGGTATTTTTAGATATATTTTCGATACATCTACACAAGTTGGACGGGGTAATTCGAATCCAGCACATGGCTATAGCGTAAGATGTATGAAAGATTAACAGCTTGTAACAGCATCTTACATGTCATGCGGGGTTCATCGATAAAGAAAGGGCATCGCCACTTAGAACAATCGCCAAATTTAGCTTTTGTCGTTGTGTTTAAATTTGCGTAAAGTATTCTTTTAGAATTATAATACAATTAGTAAATTTGGCTCGTGGGAACTTTGACAGTCATGGTTCATTGAAATCCCGCACAACACTTAGCTGCGAGGCGTTACCATCATTTTAACCCCTGACCCAATTCCATTAATCACAGCCAAAATCTGCCACATTAAAAAACAATATCAGTTGCCCTAGAAAATTCCTTTTCTAGCAGCAAAATAGTTACCAAATAATTCTAACTTCCTCTCTTATTTAATGTCATCTTCTTGCCAAAACTTGTATTTTGCTTAGGGCTTGATGATTTGGGTGCCGAATTATTATTACTAGATTTTGTAGTCTTTTGTTTCGGTTGATTTCCACTAGGATTTGAGGATTTTTGTTTACCCTGTTCCTGATTATTTCTGCGTGGAGGTCTCTGTTGTTTTGGTTCCTTAACTGGATTGTGATCTATAAGAGTGTAGGGGTGGTTATCAACGATTTCTATTTTCTTGGCGATAAGTTTTTCTACATCGCGCAAATATTCCTTTTCTTCAGCATCACAGAAAGAAATTGCGGTACCTTTAGCACCCGCTCTACCTGTACGACCAATACGATGAACATAAGTTTCGGCAATATTCGACATCTCGAAATTAATTACATATTCAAGGTCATCAACATCTATTCCTCGTGCTGCAATATCTGTAGCAACTAAGATTCTTGTTGTTTGAGCTTTGAAATTTGACAAAGCTCTTTGTCTTGCATTTTGTGCCTTGTTGCCGTGAATTGCTTCGGCCTTTATTTCGTTTTTTATCAAAACTTTTACAACTTTGTCAGCTCCATGCTTGGTTCTTGTAAAAACCAAAGCAGTTTTAATGTCTTTATCTTTAAGTATCTCTAGCAATAAAGCATTTTTATTTCCTTTATCAACAAAATATACAAACTGATTTACAATTTCAACTGTCGATGATACTGGGGTAACAGCAACTTTTTGTGGTTTGTAAAGTATTGAATCAGCTAGCTTAACAATTTCGTTTGGCATTGTTGCCGAGAATAAAAGTGTTTGCCTTGCTTTTGGGAGTAAGGCTATCAGTCTCTTAACATCATGGATAAAACCCATGTCAAGCAT
>CAZOHR010000250.1:0-164 GCA_964579045.1 uncultured Bacteroidales bacterium
CAACCAATCCAACATCCATCGTTGATTCCTTGTGTAAACCATTTGTCTCTTAGTAAGTCACTGTGAATCTTAATTGCGTCCTTGTGCGAACCAAATTTAAAATTGTGAGTAGGTAAAAGGTCATAGTCACTCATCACATTTACGATGTTGGCTGTACCTTTTTT
>CAZOHR010000250.1:174-2006 GCA_964579045.1 uncultured Bacteroidales bacterium
ATTACTTTTGTTCCTTTGTATGGGCCAGTTCTAGGTTCGAAATTGTCAACTCCTTTGGCACATTGCATTGCGCAACCAATCCAACATCCATCGTTGATTCCTTGTGTAAACCATTTATCTCTTAATAAGTCACTGTGAATCTTAATTGCGTCCTTGTGTGAACCAAATTTAAAATTGTGAGTTGGTAAAAGGTCGTAGTCGCTCATCACATTAACGATGTTGGCTGTACCTTTTTTCTTCATTTGATTTTGTTTATCGTCGAGGTCGCGCATTTCGCCTGCATAGTCACGACCAACAGTCATAATTTTTTCGAGATCAGCAACATTATTTAAGTTTCCTTGAACGCCAGGAATTCTTGCTACAATAGCTTTAATCTTTTTATTACGGAAAACAGTTCCGATACCACCACGACCAGCCTGTTTTAAACGAATCATTTTACGCTTTGAATCCCAGAAGGTAAAATTGAGCATTCCAATTAATGAATGTTCAGCAGCTGCACCAGCCGAAACTATTCCGATGTTTTTCGCATCTTTTTCATCTGCTGCAAAATATTCGGTTAACTCTTCACCCAAAAGATGTGAGTCAACTTCAAAACCAGGATCTTCAAAAATTTCTATTTTATGATTTACACCATCAATAAAAATAATCACATCTTTGTCTGCTTTTCCTTGAATTTCGAGAGCATCAAATCCTGAAAATTTCATAAATGGACCAAAGTATCCACCAACATTAGAGTCCATAATTGAGTTGGTCTCTGGAGAAATAGAAACTACTAGTGATTTTCCTGCACCCGAATACTGGGTGATTCCACCGATAGGACCTGGAGAAATTATAATCTCATTTTCAGGATCGCTCCAGTGTGTATCAGGCTTTGTTGCATCCCAAAGTAATCTTAATCCAAAACCTTTTCCACCAACGAATTTATCTTTCATGTCCTGAGAAACAGGTTTCTCTTTAATTTCGCAAGTGCCTACATTAATATAAAGAGTACGATTGTTATAACCTCTCTCGATTGGATGCCATGTGTAAGACCAGCTTTTTAACTGCTTTTGTTTTGCTCTGAGTTCTTCTAAGTTGTGTCCCATATTGTTTTTCTTTTCGGTTTTGTTTTTCTGAAATGGATGCTTTAAGTATCTGCACAAAACTAAATTATTTTTGCATAAAAATCAAGGATATTAATCAGATATTTTTGATAAATATAATGCTGAACGACTTGCAAAATCTTGCAAATCGAAATTAACAGTTTAATTTAACTTTGATTATCTTTGCGCTAAACTTATTTTATGTTAGATTTTGACATTGTAATAATTGGAGCAGGAGCTTCTGGACTCACCGCGGCAATAAGTGCTACAGAATACGGACAAAAAGTACTCGTTCTGGAGAAAATGGTTTCGCATGGTAGGAAGTTGCTAATTACTGGGAAGGGGAGATGCAATATCACAAACTCAGCAGATATCAGGGAGTTTTTGCCACAGGTATATCCTGATGGGCGCTTTCTTTACTCTGCTTTTAAATCTTTTTATAACGACGATATTATAAATTTGCTCGAGAATTGTGGTGTTGAAACAATGCTAGAAAGAGGAGGGAGGTACTTTCCAAAATCCGAGAAGGCATCAGATGTTGCCGATGCTCTTTACAAAAAAGCGAAGGCAAATGGCGCAGAGTTTTGGTTTGGAACTACTGTTAAATCAATCGAATATGAAAATAATGAGGTAAATTCTGTAACATATATTAAAAATGGACTAACAGGATTTATTGATACTAAAAAAGTAATAGTATGCACTGGTGGAAAATCTTATCCGGGAACGGGTTCTACTGGCGACGGCTATAGA
>CAZOHR010000250.1:2106-5758 GCA_964579045.1 uncultured Bacteroidales bacterium
GATTTTAATGAGCATGGCAAGATGAAAGTTGGAAATTTGTTTAAATTATGGTTGCCACAAAAAGCAATTCCAGTATTTATTCAACAACTAAAAATTGATGAAGAAAAACCTGCAAATCAGATGTCGGGAAAAGAACGTAAGGCAATAGTTTCTTTATTGAAGAATCTGAGTTTTACAATTACCGGACACCGTGGATTTAAAGAAGCTGTAATTACAGCCGGTGGTGTTGCTTTGGATGAGATAAACCCAAAAACACTTGAGTCAAAGCTAAAAGTTGGGCTTTTCTTTGCCGGCGAAGTAATAAATCTAGATGCAAATACTGGTGGATATAATTTGCAGATTGCTTTCTCGACAGGTTGGCTCGCTGGTAGAATATAAGAACAAATCCAATTCAAACATAAAAAAAAGAGGCACTCATCAGAATGAATGCCTCTTTTTAAGTTTATAATATTTACTTTTTGATAAGTTTCAGATTAGTTACAGCATTTTCAGTATTAACTCTTACAAAGTACATTCCCGGAAGAAGAGATTCAATATCAATTTCTTCACTGAACTCATAGTTAACATTAAGAGTTTTAGCAATAATTTCCTTACCCTGAGCATCAACAACGACATAGCTTATTTCGCCTGTGTAGTTTCTAATTACAAGATTACTAAGATTGTTTGTTGGGTTTGGATACAAGCCGATGAATTGTTCAGAATCAGTTAAATCAACATCTTCGCAGATGTCAACGATTACGGTCATAATATCTGTATCTTGACAACTTCCTTGAGTTACAGTAATAGTTACCTCATAATCTCCAACTTCAGTCCAAGTCATATTAAACGATTGACCTGTAGAGCCATCAGACCAAAGAACAGATTCATAAGTGTTTTCAAGTGTATATGTAAAGATTTCATTTGTACAACCAGGCATTGTTGCAGGTAAATCTACGACTGGAGCTGGAATCTCAGAAACAACTATTTCGTCAGTTGCAGGACAGTAGAAGTTGTTTGTCACTTCAACTGAATATGTACCAGCCGCGTCAACAACCAATGTTTGACCTACAATTGTTCCGTTCCATAAATATGAAGCAAAACCATCGCCAGCGTCAAGAGTGTATTGTTCATTGTCACAAATTGTAATGTCATCGCCTAAATCAATTACAGGACTTGGATTATACAATACACTTACCATATCTGTACCTGTACAACCATTAGCATCTGTAACAACAACTGTGTAATCTCCGCCAATAGTAACATCTAGTGTTTGAGTGTTAAAACCACCAGTCCACAAATAATCAGCAAAAACGTCAGTTGCATCAAGAACTACAGTGTTTCCATCACAATCGGTAATGTCATCACCCAAATCAACAATAGGATTGTCATAAACTGTTATATCCATTTCGTATGTGTCGTTACCATCAAGATTTGTTGCAGTTAATACTACTGTATAAGTTCCTGCTGTCGTGAAAGTAAAGCTTGCATTTTGAGTATTTGCAGTATTTGTTCCATCAAAATCCCACAACCATGTTAGTGGATTGTTTGTAGATTCATCTGTAAAGTTAACAGTCAATGGTAAACAACCTTCGGTTACATCAGCAGAATAAGAAGCAACTGGAGGAGCATTGTCTGTATTAACTGTACCACAAGCTGTAGTAGAGCAACCATTATTGTCTTGGACAGTTACACAATAAACACCACCAGTTAGATTTGTTATTGTTGTACCAGAATATGGGCCCGCCCAGGTTTCTAAATAAGGAGCAGTTCCACCAGTGATATTAAGTGTCGCAGTACCGTCATTCATACCAGAACCTGATTCAGGTGTCGTATTTACCAAAACACTAGGTGATTCGTTTATAGTTACATCAATTACATCTGAACCCGTACAACCATTACCATCTTCAACAACAACGGTATATGTTCCAGTTGCAGGAGCAACATAAGTTGATGTGCCAATAGTTCCGTTCCAGGTGTAAGAATTAAATCCAATACCGGCATCCAAAGTTACTGCATCGTAATCACAACTTTCTTGATCTAAACCAAGAGATACAATTGGATTTGCATTTACCTCAACAATTGTTGAAGATGTTGCAATGCATCCTGTAGTTGTGTTGGTGTAAGTTAAATTGTAATTTCCTTCGTTAATCAACTGTGCATTTGCTATTGTTGGATCTTCATCTGTTGAAGTAAACCCGTCTGGTCCTGCCCATGCGAAAGTGTTGCCGCCCGAAGCAGTTGCAAACAAGTTTATTGTTTCTCCAACGCAATATGCACCGCCATTAGTTGTCGAAAGTGATGGATTAGGATTAATTACAACTGTTGTAATAGAACTTGCAGTACAGCCAGTTGTTGGATTTTCGATAACTACGGTATAATTACCATTATAACTCAACTGTGAATTAGAAATTATAGGATTCATAGCAGTAGAAGAAAATCCATCAGGGCCTGTCCATGAGTATGATGTTCCACCTGCACCATTGGTGTAAAGCGTAACATTATTTCCTACACAATTAGGACCATCGTTAAAAGCTGCAGTTGTTGGATTCGGGTTAAC
Source organism: uncultured Bacteroidales bacterium (assembly GCA_964579045.1). Classification (GTDB taxonomy): domain Bacteria; phylum Bacteroidota; class Bacteroidia; order Bacteroidales; family ML635J-15; genus Bact-19. The sequence goes on from CAZOHR010000250.1 coordinate 4,643, forward strand.
AACTACAGATGTTGTTGCTGGAGCACTACTACATAATGTAGTTAAGTTTGAAAGTACAACCGAATAAGTACCTTCGTTTGCAGTTGTAAGATTTGATAATGAAGGGTCTTCTGTATTTGAAGTAAATCCGTCTGGTCCTGACCATACAAAGCCTGTTCCTCCAGTGCCTGTAGCATTAAGCGTTAATGTTTCGCCTTCGCAATATGGACCTGAGTTTGTTGCTGTGATAACAGGATTATCATTTACAATAACATTTGTATTTGCAGATGACATACAACCAGTAGCAAGATCAGTTAAACTTACAGTATATAATCCTGCATCAGATAATTGCATATTGTTTCTTGAAGGGTCTTCAATAGAAGCGTTGAATGCATTCGGGCCAGACCAAGAATATTGATTTCCGCCTGAACCAGTTGCGTTAAAACTAATGTTTTGTCCAACACAAACTTGACCTACAGGAGCAATACTAACAATTGGATTAGCATTAACTGTTACGGTTGTCGTTGCGCTGGCAGTACAACTTGTTGTTGTATTTGTCAAAGTTACAATGTAATTTCCTGAATGGGTTGGAAGCGCATTTGTTCTAGTAGGGTCTTCAATTGAGGCACTGAATGCCAATGGGCCTGTCCAAGCATAACCTGTTCCACCAGAACCAGTTGCGTTTAGTGTAATTGTTTGATTTTCACAGAATGGTCCGCCATTAGAAGCACTTATTACAGGAATATCATTAACCGTTACAGTGGTGGATGCAGAAGCAGTACAACTTGTTGTGGTATTTGTTAATGTAACAATATAGCTTCCTGTATGAGTCGCTAGAGAACTTGCTCTTGTTGGGTCTTCTAATGCGCTTACAAAACCTAATGGGCCTGTCCATCCATAGCTTGTTCCTCCAGCACCTGTCGCATTAAGTGTAATTGTTTGACCAGCGCAGTAAGGACCTGAATTTGATGCACTAATAGTTGGAATTGCATTAACGATAACATTAGTATTAGCTGTAGCAGTACATCCAGTTGTTGTATTTGTAAGAACAACAACGTAAGAACCAGAGTGACTAGTTAATGAACTTGCTCTTGTTGGGTCTTCAATTGCACTTGAGAAACTTGCAGGACCAGTCCA
>CAZOHR010000251.1:0-5749 GCA_964579045.1 uncultured Bacteroidales bacterium
CCAAAATTTGTCATTCGATTATAATTCTTAAAATTTTTATAGGTTTTTTGTTCTCTTTCTAAAATTTGTTCTTCTGACAATTCATCAATAAAACATGTTGGATCTTCAGCCATAACATCTCCAGTATTGTAGTAAGCCATAACCCGACATCCACCGCATGTGAAATTATATCGGCAAGAGCCACACTTACCTTTTAAATTCTCTCTATTAACAATCTTAACAAACAAATCTGATTCGAATAAAATTTCTTTTAGGTCTTGTTTATAGACATTGCCACCCGAAACATTATCCAAAAGCAAGGGACATGGAGCAACTTCACCTTCGGGGTTTATTCCATAAAAAGAACCTACCCAACATCCTACCGAAGGATTTGTAGGAACTTTTGAATTATTAGAATCTTGTTGTGTATGCTTAGAATAATCGGATTCGTTAAGAAAGAATGGAACATAGCTGACATAACCTCTATAATAATCAATTAGTGTAGGGTGTATCTTATCCCTCATAATTTCCTTGTTAAACATTAAATCGTTACAATTTGCATTCCTTGGTGTAAAAGGAATCCTATTGTATGGCAACTTTAATTCATCAATATAATTTATTGTTTTCTCAAAACTATCGGCATTAAATTTACCAACTGTAACGCACATATTAATCGTTATTCCATTTTCCTCTAGTAAACGAATCAGTTTTAATGTGCGGGTAGCTTCAAAATCTCTAGTGTCAATATTATTTTGGTCGAAAGAATTAACTCCAAGTGAGATTAACATGTTATTGCCTAGTACATTTCTCAAAGCATCAATCCTCTTCTGATTCAAATTCGTTCCATTTGTAACAATTGAAATCTTGAATCCAATATCGTTAGCAACTTTCAAAAGTTCAAGAGCATCTGGCCTAAGCAAGAACTCGCCACCCGAAAAATCAATCATTCTGGTTCCCAAATCCCATGCGGGCTCAAAAACTCTTTTTATAATTTGAGAGGCTGGCACATCTTGATATTTTTCTTTTACATTTGACTTTGTAGAGCAATACTTGCAGTTTAAATTACAATTACGAGTAGCTTCAAAATATAAAGTATGAAACAAAGAATTCATTTTTTTTTTCAAAGGTACAATTTTTTACAAAATCTAAGCATAATAATTCCTATATTTGTATGAATTTTAACATAACAATCAGCAGATAAACTAATGAAATACTTATGGAAAAGTGGGCTATTATTTTGGGGGGAACAGGCAGCTTCGGACTTTCCACAGCAAAGCAACTAGCTTTAAAAGATTTTAATCTTATCCTGATTTTCAGAGAAAGAAAAACAAATCTGGATGCACTAAAACCCGAATTAGATTCTTTAAAAAAGCAAGTTCGAGTAATTGAGTTTAATGTGAATGCTAATTTATCGGAAAATCAGAATTTTATAATTGAATCTCTACTCAATGAGCACAAACTGTCAAATAAGATAACATTTCTATTACATGCAATTGCTGACGGAAATTTAAATTCCATGTTTAAAACCTCTCCCACCCAAGAGTTTTCTTTAAGTTTACAGGATTTTTCGCATACTATTGAAGCAATGGGAACAAGTCTTTTTCAATGGACAAAGTTACTTTTTGACAACAATTTATTTGCAAACAAAGCTTCTGTAGTAGGGTTGACAAGCGAAGGCACACATAAGTATTTCAAAGATTATTCTGCAGTTGCTTCTGCAAAAGCGGTTATGGAGTCAAATATGCATTATATTGCAATCGAGTTGGCAAAATTTGGCATTCGAGCCAACCTTGTTAACGCAGGAATTACTGACACAAAAGCATTAAAGGTATTCCCAAATTATAGCTCGTTCATGGAAAAGGCTAAGTTACGAAATCCGATGGGGAGACTTACTTCTGAAGAAGATGTGGCAAAAGTACTTTTGTTTTTAGCTTCAGAGGATGCTGCTTGGATTAATGGAACAATCATTACTGTTGATGGAGGTGAACAATTAATTGGTATTTATTAATAAAATTTATCTAAAATGGATATTTCTCAGAAAATAATTAATGCTTTACCATACGGTCCCAATTTTTGCTTTGTTGACAGTATTTCGAAAGTTGATGAAAACCAGATAATTGGCAAGTATACTTATAAAAAAGATTTATTCTTTGTTGATTCTCATTTTTCAGGCAATCCACTAGTCCCAGGAGTAATAATGATTGAGACCATGGGTCAAATTGGAATGGTTTGTCATTTGATTTATCTAACCAACGATTATAATTTCAATTTCATGCCGGTTCTGTCAAATGTAGAAACCGAATTCTACAACAATGCTAGCTATGATGAGGAGCTTACCATAACTGGAAATAAAAGATATTTCAGACATAATATTTTAAAGTCATACGTAGAAATGCATAAATCAGATGGCAGTATTGTTGCACGATTAACAGCGAATATTAAAATAATTGAAAAACCATGAGGAAACGGGTAGTTGTTACTGGACTTGGTGTTGTTGCTTCCAATGCAACAGGTATTGAAAATTTTCTTCAAGCAATTCGTCACGGTCAATCTGGAATAAAATTTCTTCCCCAACTGAACGAACTAAAGTTTGCTTGCCAAGTGGGAGGAATCCCCGACATATCAAAGCCTGAGCATTTAGAATTTTTCTCAAAATACCATTTCGAAGATGCCAGCGATAATGTAAAGTATTCCTCATTAGCTGCTGCAGAAGCATGGAAAGATGCTGGGTTTGATTTACCTGATCCTATAGACTCTGATACTGATTATGATACTGGAGTAATTATTGGTGGAGGAGTTGGTAACATTGATGTTTTTTCGGACAAAATAATTCCGACGATTACTAGCGGAAACGTAAGACGTTTACGAAGCAATATTGCAGAATTTACAATGTTTAGTGCTGCCAGTGCTAACATTTCATTTCTACTCGCACTTGGCAATCAAGTTTCGGCAAACTCATCTGCTTGTTCTACTGGTGCAGAATCTATAATACTAGGAGTTGAAAGAATCAGGCATGGATTAGCAAAGCGAATGTTAGTTGGAAGTTCCGAAATTGCCTCTCCTTATGTTTGGGGTTGTTTTGATTCTATGAGAGTTCTATGCAGAGGCTTTAACGACAATCCTCATGAAGCAAGCAGACCAATGAGTGCGACAGCAGCTGGATTTGTCCCAGCAGCTGGTTCTGGCGTTCTCTTACTTGAAGATTACGAAACAGCAATAGCTAGAAATGCCAAAATATATGCCGAAGTGGTTGGCACAGCTCTAAACAGCGGTGGTCAGAGAAAGGACGGATCAATGCAAGCACCTGGCACCGAAGGAGTAAGAAGATGCTTAAAGCAAAGCATCGACGATGCTAATATCGACCCAAACGAAATTGATTATATCTGTGGACATTTGAGCTCAACAATGGCAGATCCAATCGAGATAAAGAATTGGTCTGCAGTATTAAGTCGAAGTGGAGAAAGTTTCCCATATATTAATTCATTAAAATCTATAACAGGTCATTCTCTTGGAGCTTCAGGAACTATCGAAACTATCGCTGCCATCTTGCAAATGCATCACAATTTTCTTTTCCCATCATTAAACTGTATTGATGTCAATCCTCAAATCGCTGAGATTATCGACACAAACAAAATTACACACTCTCTAATCGAAAACATTGACTTGAACCTTGTTGCAAAAGCTAGTTTTGGATTTGGAGATATAAATTCAGCTTTAATCCTCAAAAAAATATAAGATTATGATAATGGACAAATTACTTAAAATTATTGAAAAATATTCATACAATAAAGAACTTATTAAAAATGCAACTCCCGATTCTCGCATTATTGCAGACTTAAGCATAAATTCTACAAGAATTGTTGATATAATCTTGGACATCGAAGAAGAATTTAATATTGAAGTTGAAGATAGTGCACTTGCAAAAATGATTACAATTGGGGATGTGATTAATATTATTGAAAAAAAATAGAATTATAACTATACTCCGATTAAATCAGATTTTATCAAAGAAATGGACAAAATTAAACCAGACAGCATCCTCGACATTGCAATCCTTACCCACAACCACAAGGATTTCATAAAACAATGCTTGGAGTCTATTCTATGTCAGCAAACTGAATTTAAATTCAGAATTTTAATTTTGGATGATTGCTCCAATGATGGGAGTTCTGAAATAATCAAAAATATTGCTGACAAACATTCTGAAGACATTGATTATTACAGGAACGAAAATAATTTTGGACCTCACAAATCGGCGATAATTCTATCAGAAAAAGTTACGTCAAAATATTTTTGCTTTCTTGATGGTGACGATTATTGGTGCAATGAAAACAAAATTCAAACACAAATAGAATTTCTCGAAAGCAATCCAGATTATGCAGGTTGTTTTCATGATGCAAAAATTGTTCAGGCAAACCAAAGTGAAGATGTTCACTTCCTAAAACGCACTCAAGATCAATGGAAAACATATTCACAGTTTAATAGATATTCGTCCGACTTTATGCCTTGGGCACTTATCGAAAGAAATATTATTCCGACAGCATCATTAATTTTTAGGAATACAGATGTTGGTGGATTTTTAAAGAAATATTCTGCATCAGAATTCTCGCTTAGTTGGGCACTGCATCTTGAAATAATTAAAGGCTCAAAATTTAAGTATTTTAACGAAGTTTGGTCAGTTTACAATGATCATCCTGCTGGGATTTCGAAGAAATACGACATTGTTGACTTTAAACTTAACAATATAAAAATTTTAGAAAGTTTGCTTAAAGACAAACAGTGGGATTACAATATGCCGGAAATTTATAGGACAATCTGTGACGAATACCGATTAATTTTAAAGTCAAAGAAAGAGCTTTCTAAGCCACTTAAAGAATATAAGAGATCGTTGAAACAATATCAACGATACCTAAAGATTGTAAACAAGGTAGACATTCAACAACTTAAAGACGATTTTTATTATGTGCGGAATAACGGGATGGTGGAGTAAAAGCTCTCCCGTAAACCGGGAACTATTCGACAGGATGCGAGACACTCTTGTGCATCGCGGCCCCGATGGTTTCGGATCATATTTTTCCGAAAATCACAACATTGCACTTGGGCATCGTCGTTTATCTTTTCTTGATTTAAGCGAAACTGGCATGCAGCCTATTTGTAACGAAGATGGAAGTCTCTGGCTGACAATTAATGGAGAAATATACAACTACATTGAACTTCGCGAGATTCTAAAATCCAAAAATCATATATTTAAGTCTGATACCGATTCCGAAGTTGTTTTGCACGCTTACGAAGAATGGGGAACTGATATGATAAATATGCTAGAAGGCATGTTCGCTTTTGGTTTATGGGATGAGAAAAATCAAAAACTTATTCTTGCGAGAGATAAATTTGGAATAAAACCTTTATACTATTATATTGACAGTAATCAAATTATATTTGCATCTGAAATCAAGGCGATTCTTGAAAACCCACAAATAAAAAGAGAAATTGATTTTGAATCATTAGCAGAATATTTTATTTACCGCTATATTCCTTCACCAAAATCGATATTTAAAAATATTTACAAAATTGAGCCAGCCAGTTTTATTGAGATAAACAAAGATTTCACTTTTGAGACAAATGAATATTTCAGTCTGCAAATAGGAAACGACGAGCTTAAACAAAAAAATGTAGTTAAAGAAATTGATGAATTACTAAGAGAATCTGTTAAAATTCACATTAGAAGTGATGTTCCTGTAGGTTCATTTTTAAGTGGTGGTTACGATTCTAC
>CAZOHR010000252.1:0-5730 GCA_964579045.1 uncultured Bacteroidales bacterium
GTTTAACATATTCCTATTTTTAATGCGGAGGCTAAGGCGAAGGCTAAGGGGGATTAGCTAGAGCTTTAGATTTCGCGGTTTGTTCTATTGTTTAACAGTTCAACAGTTCAACTGGTGAACTGTCGAACTGTTCTATTGCTATTTGTTTATTATTTCCCTTCATTTACTCACATATCTTATAAATATGCTTCAAATTTCTGCCATAACCATTGTAATCCAAGCCAAAACCCACAATAAAATCGTTTGGAATGTCAAAACAGAAATAATCAATAGGATAACAATTATTATATGCTTTTGGTTTATAAAGAAGTGTAGAAATTATTATCTGTTCTGGTTCAAATCCTTTTAGTTGCTTAACAATATTCTCCATTGTAATTCCAGTATCTATTATGTCCTCAACTATTACAATTGTTCTGCCACTTAGGTTTTCGTTTAATCCAATAAGTTGTTTTATGTTACCAGATGAAGAAGTCCCTTGATACGATGCCAATTTTAAAAAAGATATACTGCAATCTATACTTAGATTTTTAAATAGCTCTGAGGCAAACATGAACGAACCATTTAGTATTCCAAGAAAAAGTGGATCTTTCCCAGCCAAATCTGTATTCATCTGCTCGGCCATCTCTTTAATCCTTTTTTCAATTTCTTCATTTGAAATGAATAGCTCGAAATTCTTGTCAAAAACTTTTACTTTGCTCATTATTTTACTGGGTTTTATTAAAAAATAGCTTCAAGAAACAAAAAAACAAATAATTATTTGAATTCTAGGACAAAAATAGAAATTACTTGTGTATTTTTACCAAGTTAATTTATTAAACATAAAAAAATGATGAAACCAATTGTAAGTGTTATAATGGGTTCCACCTCGGACTGGAAGGTAATGGAAAAGGCTGCTATACAGCTTAATGAGTTTGAAATTCCTTTTGAAATCAATGCTTTATCAGCGCATAGAACTCCTGATGAAGTTGAAGTATTTGCAAAAAATGCAGCAAGTAGAGGCGTAAAAGTAATTATTGCTGGTGCAGGAATGGCAGCACACTTATGTGGTGTTATTGCTGCAATGACAACTATTCCTGTGATCGGCGTTCCGATAAATGCTAGTTTTGATGGCATGGACTCCTTACTCGCTATCGTTCAGATGCCTCCAGGTATTCCTGTGGCTACAGTTGCCGTAAATGGCGCACAGAATGCAGCGATTCTTGCTGCTCAGATGATTGCTACAGGTGATGCCGAACTTGCAAAAAAAATGATAGATTTTAAAGAAAACCTAAAGCAAAAAATTGTTTCTGCCAATAAAGAGTTAGAAGCATACAAGTTTGATTACAGAGTTATTTAATTATATTTTCTATTAATGAAAAAAATACTCATAGGCTTAATATTAGTCTGTTTTTCTTATGCAGCTAGAACGCAAACCATTACTAGTACTGGTGGCGGTCGATCTGCAGGAATGGCAAATTCCGGATTAACAAATCAGGATGTTTGGGCTGTCTTTAATAACCCTGCGGCTTATAGCTGGTTAAGTAATAAAACAGCAGGAGTATATTATGAAAACAGATTTTTAATGAAAGAAACCGGTTATGGAGCTTTGGCTTTTTCGTCGCCGCTCTTTGGTGGGAATCTCGGATTTGGGTTTTCTCATTATGGATATAGCATGTTTCAAAGTGACAAGTTTGCCTTAGGCTTTTCTCAAGAATTGTTTAAGAACTTTGCTCTAGGCCTGCAATTAAACTATTTCTCTGTTAGGCAAACAGAATATTATGGTAATCTAAACTCTATCACATTTGAAGCAGGAGTGATGGCTAAACCAAATGAAAAGCTTTCAATTGGAGCATATATCTTTAATCCAGTTAATTTATCATATTTCGAAGACCCTGATTTGAAAATGCCCGTAGCATTAAGACTTGGATTTTCCTATGTATTTAGTAAGAGTTTACTTTTGTCGGTCGAAACAGGCAAAGCGATAAATGGTTATACACAGGTTTTTAGATCAGGAATTGAGTACAGCATTAATGAACAATTTGCTGTAAGAACGGGGGTAGCATTGTCTCCAATTGAATATTCATTTGGGCTTGGATATAAAAATTATATTCAAAAAAATAAGATAGGTTTCGATTTAGCATTCTCTTATCACGAAGTGTTAGGCTCAACACCTAAACTCTCAATAAATTATGAGTTTTAAAAACTTTTGCATATTCATATTGCTGTTGATACTGCCAACATCATTTGCCTTTTCCCAAGAAGAGACTATATCTTCTTTGGATGAACTTGTTGAGGAGATAGCATCGTCGAGTGATGTAGAACTCGACTATACGACTTTGTTTCAATCACTCGAAAATCTTTACTATAATCCTTTGGATTTGAATAAAGCCACCGAAGAAGAGTTTAAAGAACTAATGTTTTTGACTGAGTTTCAGGTTTATTCTCTGATTAAATACCGGAAGAAATTTGGAAACTACAATACTCTATATGAGTTGCAATATGTAGATGGTATTGATCAGATAACATTAAAAAGACTTCTTCCTTTTGTCACTATTTCAGATAAAAATGAAGTTCCAAAAACAGACTTAACAAAAGCATTAACTTATGGCAGGCATTCAACTTTGCTGAGATATCAGAGAATGTTGCAACAAAAGGCAGGATATGAAGAAATTCCTGATAGTGTATTGGCGTTGGATCCAGATAAATCTAGATACCTTGGCTCTCCTTACAAACTTTACTTTAGATACAATTATCAGTACAAAGACAAACTCTTCTACGGAATAACTACAGAGAAGGATGATGGTGAGCAATTCTTTAACGGTGCACAGAAGTATGGTTTTGATTATTATTCTGGTCATTTCCAAATTAATAATATTGGCGTGATTAAGAAACTTATTGTCGGCGATTTTGTAGCTCAATTTGGTCAGGGGTTAACAATGTGGTCAGGAATGAGTTATGGTAAAACTTCTTCTTCGACCAATATTATAAAAAAAGCTAGAGGCATAAATAAATACAGCTCTGTTAATGAATCGGCGTTTTTTCGGGGACAAGCAATGAGTATTGCCTTTAGTAATTTTACTTTTACGGAATTTGTATCCTACAAAGCACTCGATGGTAGTGTTGATACTGTAGCTGATTCAGAATTCGACGAAGAAGAACAATATGTGTCTTCATTCCTTGAATCGGGTTATCACAGAACACCTTCCGAAGTTGCTAAAAGAAAAACTCTCAAAGAATTTGTTACTGGAGCCAATTTAAGTTGGTCTAGCCAAAACTTTAAGATAGGCACAACCGGAATTTATTATGGTTTTTCTACACCACTTGCCGAAAATCCTGCACTTTATCAGTATTTCGATTTTGCAGGAAGTAGCAATGCTAATTTTGGTGTCGATTATTTACTTACTATTAAAAAGGTGAATTTCTTTGGAGAGACTTCTATGAGTTCAAATCTTGGTTATGCAACTGTTAATGGTGCAGTAATAGATTTTGTTCCCGAGTTTAAAATGTCAATTGTACACAGATATTACAGACCAGATTATCAAGCATTGTATGCTCAACCTTTTTCGGAAGGAAATAAACCTAATAATGAGTCTGGAATTTTTATTGGTACTGAGATTTTTCCAAAGAAGAACTGGAAGATTGATGCATACATTGATTCATGGAAGTATCCTTGGTTAAGATATGGTGTAGGTGGTCCTTCTAATGGTACCGAATACTTATTGCAATTAGCTCACTATCCACAGCGTAATTTGGAAATGTATTTAAGAGTGAAATACGAAACCAAGCAGAAAAATGACAGTGATGTGACAACTGGAATACGCCCATTAACTGCTTATGCTTCATCAAAATACAGATTCCATGTTAGCTATACAGCTAGCGAAGAGTGGAAACTAAAAAGTAGAATTGAACTATCGCGTTATTCTATCAATGACGCTGTTGATTGGGGTTATATGGTATATCAGGACTTTCAATTTAAGCCCGAAAATCTACCTTTAACATTTACTGCTAGAATTGCTTTATTCGAAACAGAATCGTATGAGACTAGAATATATGCTTACGAACCAGATATTCTGTATGGTTTTTCTGTGCCAGCATATTATGGACAAGGCACTAGATTAGCTTTAGTAATAAAATATTCTGCTTTTGATAATCTTGATTTCTGGTTTAGAATTGCCAATACCTATTACCACGATCAGCAGGAGTTAGGAACTGGCTTAGATGCAATTGAAGGTAAAAATCGCACAGATATTAAATTACAGTTAAGGTTCAAATTCTGATGCTGATAGTTACACCTGAACAACATGTCGAATTTCTGCAAAATCAAGTACTTGGTTCTGTAAAAAAAACATTCGATGACAAGCAGTTATTGTTTGGGTTTATGGTTATGGGGCAGGCTATTGAGATACTTGGTTCGTATCTCGATGATAAACCAATGCGTGCGAAACAACAATCGCTAAAGAGATTCTCGACTGCTATTAACAGGTTGTTTCCATCTGATTATCGTTTGGCTAATGATGGATATTTTTTATACTATCAATTACGTGCTTGTATGACTCATATGTTTGTTCCAACAGCGCGTTTGTCATTAAATTCAGGACTTCAGACAAAAGAAAAACCCCATCTTTGTTTTAAAGAAGGGGTTATGTATCTTTACTCAGAAAATTTTTTTGCTGATTTTCAATCTGCTGTAAATAATCTCCAAAATCGAATTTTAAGCAACAAAATTAAATTGAAGAATATTTCTTCAGGCGATATCAATGCCTAGTTAAATCCACCGACTTTGAATATGTCGGTACGTTTATTCACACACATTATCGGAATTTTCTTGTATAATTCAATGTTCTCGATTTTCTTTAAATCTTTGATATAAGATCTGTATTGGTCGGTCATTACAAGAATCAAATCGCTTTCTACTTCATTAGCATAAGTGTAGATTGAATCTGCGAAGTTTTTACCGCTCTCAACAACTTTAATATCATAGTCTATAAGCTCTTTGTCGAACCAGTTCTGTGCGAATTTGATATTGTTATTAAGACCTTTTTGCTTAAAGCCATCGCTTACATTATGTGTAATAAGATATGCCTTGCTTTCAAATAATGTATTAATGTATCTTACCCACTGAATTTTTATTCTGGAAGTGATATTAGCATCAATTGGAATAACGATTCTGTCATATTCTCCAAAAATTACGGGGTTTTGAACTAGGATGAATGGAATCTTTACAAATCGTTTAACAACTTTCATTGCTTTTCTAATGCTTCTTATTCCATGAGTTCCCATTACTGCAAGATAAGCATCTATTTCTAGACCGTACTTGTAAATCTCTCTAAAAAGATTTCCTTTTCTAACTTCAGAAACAATTTCTATATCTTTTCCTTCTTTGGCTCGTTCAGCAATTTCGGCAAGTTTGATCTTAGCCGCTGCAATTTGCGACGTTTTACTTACAATGTGGATAAGGTGAATTGGACTCTTAGATGCTTTCCCTACCATAAATGCATGTTCAATTGCATAATCACCAACCTCAGTAAAATCATGTGGAACAAGAATGCTTTTTTTCATAATGTTTTTTTTCGTTACTTTAATTCAATTACCCGTTTGTTATAACGTAATTTGAATATAAATGGTTGCTTAGATTGGTTGCAAATTTATAACAAATTTATCGTTATAAACGGATTTGGCTCACAAATGTTGTATTAATTGATAAATAGTTATCAATAATGATGTGTTGATAATGATTTAATACAAATGATG
>CAZOHR010000253.1:0-5716 GCA_964579045.1 uncultured Bacteroidales bacterium
AGACACGATTGCTGTCCTTTTTACTGACGTTAAAGCCCGCTGGGCTATAACTTTTGCTCCGCCAGCTGGCGGGCATATATGTCAGTAAAAACGTATATGCATGATGTGTCTTTTGCCCGTAGGGCATTAACCGATTCACATCTAAAGGAGTAAAAATTACTAATTTGTATTTTAATGGGTTTAACATAATGACATTGACAGCGGGCAGGGTAGTCCTTCAGCTGCGCTCAGGAACCACTTTTTTTGTCTTGATTTTTTTGTAACTTTTTACTTGTGCTGCGATGCGCTGATCCGCCGCGGCGGAGTCGAAGCATCAAGAAAAAAAGTTTGAATTAAAAAATGAATACCATATGGATGAATAAATCCTTAACAAATTGACATTAACCTGGTGTTAAGAGTAGAAAATGTCCATTACGACAACATTAGTTTATCAGTATGTAAATCTAGTAGCACTATGTTCTGCTGGATTGTTTTTATCATCATGTGGTATTTACGATGCAAACACCTTTTTGAATCAGTATTTGCTAGTTTTCCTGCATAACCAATATAAACCCGCTACCATGAATATTGTTAATCTGGATATTATCGTCGTCCTTAAAGTATTTTCTTAGTTTGGTGATATAAACGTCCATACTTCTGGCGTTAAAATAATTGTCGTCGCCCCAAATTTTGCGTAAAGCTTCGTTTCTGTCAAGAACGGTATTCTTGTTAAGGATAAGTTCTTTAAGCAAATCTGCTTCGCGTGGTGTAAGACGGAATGATTCACCAACACATGAAAGAGTTCTAAGCTTAATGTCAAAAATGTATTTTCCGATTTTAATTTTATCTTCCATTGGAGCTTTTCCTCCAGCATTTCTTCTAAGAATTGCTTTTATTTTAACGAGCAATACATCCGAATCAAAAGGTTTGGTCAGATAATCGTCTGCTCCAGCTTTAAAACCTTCTAGCACATCATCTTTGAGAGATTTTGCTGTTAGAAAAATGATTGGAATTTTCTTGTTCAATTTTCTGAATTCTCTAGCGATTGTGAAACCATCAACATTTGGTAGCATTACATCTAGAACACATAAATCGTATTGATTTTTATTAAATGCTGGAACAGCATCTTTGCCGTCGCTAACAAGTTCTACTTCGAAATCATTCATTTCTAAGTATGATTTAAGAACGAAACCAAAGTTAACATCGTCCTCCACCAGTAATAGTTTTTCTTTGTTCATGCGAGTTGGTATTAATGTAAATTATTTAAGTGGTAAAATAACCGTAAATGTGCTTCCTTTGCCAAGTGTGCTTTTTACTGTGATAAGTCCTTTATGCGCCATCACTATTTCGCGCGCATAGTTTAATCCCAGTCCAAAACCCTTGATATTATGAATGTTACCTGTATGTGCACGATAAAATCTATCAAAAACTTTACTGATAACTTCCTTGGACATGCCGATACCTTTGTCTTCGATAGAAATGTTGAATTTATCTGATTTTATAAAGGTTGTAACTATAATTTCGGGGGAATTTTGAGAATATTTAATTGCATTATCAAGCAAGTTACTGATAACATTATTCATTAAATCTCTATCGATATTTAGCATAACATCATCTGCACAAATATTTAGTGTTATTGAACCACCTTTTTCAGCTACTACTAGTTCAATGTTATTTATTGCATCACTCACTAAATCGTTTATGCTTTCTTTATTCTTACGCAGTTCAAGGTTCTGTTTGTCAAGTACAGCCATTTGCAGTACTTGCTCTACATGATGGTTCATACGAGAGGTTTCTTGACTTATTATGTCGAGCATATTGGCCATAACTACTGGATTTGCCTGAGTCTTTTCATTTTTAATCGAAGCAGCCGCAAGCTTTATTGTAGCAATAGGAGTTTTAAACTCATGAGTCATATTATTTATAAAATCATTCTTAATTTCACTCAGCTTTTTTTGACGAATAAGAGCATAAAGTGAAATGCCGAAGGTGATAATGAAAAGCAATGTTAGAAACACTGATGTAGCTAGCTGGGCATAAACTGACTCAAGTGCATATCTGTCTTTGTTTGGAAAATTAACTAATAAAACATCAGGGTTAGAAAATAAGCTACCTGGAGTCATATTGAATTTGTAGCAGTCGCCTGAATTGTTGATGTCGAAATTTTCAGAGCTCAATTTTATATTTTTTTCGTCATCTGTAATTGCGAATTCAAAGTCAAGATCAAGACCCAGCGATAGTAGAGATTTTTCAAGTATGTCGGACACTGTGCGGGAATCAAAACGTTGCTCAATAGGAACTTGTCGTTGCATAAACTCTGTTTCGAGTTGCATAACAATCTGGTCAAATTCCATCTGCTCTTGATTGAATTGCTGGTACATATATGATTCTACAGCTGACAAATCAGAAAATCCCGAATAAAATGAATATGACATTTTGTCGGTACCAGCACCTGGATAAGAATGTACTTGAATTTGCATACCTCCACCAGATACCTGTGAGAATGTCTGATTTAAACCAAGTTGTGATAAATATGGGTCAACAGGAAAAATGCTATCTGTATTTTTACCATTTTGATTAAGTCTGTCATATACAAAGAAAATGGCATCGTGTTTCTGTAAAGTTACCAAGGTGCGCGAGATAGCTTCACTTACACCACGGTCAATCATTTCTTTTGATTTATTGTAAGCGTTTACCAGATGTACGGTTTGCATAGATATTATTAATATCAGGGACACTGACATTAACAAAACAATTCCGGTAACCATCCGTTTCTTTTTCATAAGACAAATATATGCATTGTATTTGGTGTATTTGCAGGTCGTTAACTTTTCTTTAACGTAGTTTAACTTTACTTAAACAATAAGACCATAAAAAAGGCCGTTATTTTGTAAACAATTTAGAAACAACGCTGTTTAGTGAATGTACTCTAAATAATACTCTCCTTTAAATAACAATGCTTAATTTTGAAAACGTCCCGTCTCCCCGGCGGGACTTTTCTTTTAAAGGCTGGGAAGAGTGTATCGAAATCCTAATCTAATCCTTTCTCGCTTTAATTTTAAACACAAAAAGCATCGTAGTTTAGTATTTCTGCTTCGAGAATAAATATTTTTTACTACTTTTGCAAACAAAAAAAATGACAGATAATTTAAGATATAGTCAGCGTGGCGTTTCTGCATCAAAGGAAGATGTACACAATGCCATAAAGAATATTGATAAAGGTCTTTTTCCAAAGGCTTTTTGCAAGATTATCCCCGATATTTTAGGTGGTGACGACGATTATTGCAATATTATGCATGCCGACGGAGCTGGAACAAAATCATCACTCGCCTACATGTACTGGCGCGAAACTGGCGATTTGTCTGTTTGGAAAGGTATTGCAATTGATGCAATTGTAATGAACACCGACGATTTACTTTGTGTTGGTGCTACTGATAATATTCTTTTATCTTCTACTATTGGTAGAAACAAAAATCTTATTCCAGGAGAGGTAATTGCGGAAATTATCAGTGGAACTGAAGATTTTTGCAAAAGAATGAGCGAAATGGGCGTGAATATTACTCTCACTGGTGGCGAGACTGCCGATGTGGGAGATTTAGTTCGCACGATAATTGTTGATTCAACAGTTACTTGCAGGATGAAGCGTGATGATGTAATCACAAATGAAAAGATTGCCGCTGGTGATGTTATTGTGGGCTTGTCATCTTTCGGTAAAGCAAACTACGAAGACTCTTATAATGCTGGAATGGGTAGTAATGGTTTAACATCGGCAAGACATGATTTCTTTGCAAAATATCTAGCTGAGAAGTATCCCGAAAGCTTCGATAACTCAATTCCTGCTGATTTGATTTATTCTGGTAATTTTAAACTTACTGATAAAATTGAAGATACCGATGCTGGTAAACTAGTACTCTCGCCAACGCGAACTTATGCTCCTGTGATTAAAGAGATTCTTAAGAATTTCAGATCCGAAATTCATGGAATTATACATTGCAGTGGTGGCGCTCAGACCAAGATTTTAAACTTTGTCGACAATCTGCATATCATTAAAGATAATATGTTTGATGTGCCACTATTGTTTTCACTAATACAGGAGCAAAGCGGTACACCATGGCATGAAATGTATAAGGTATTTAATATGGGACATCGCATGGAACTTTATGTGCCCAAGGAAATTGCAGAGAAAATCATTGCTATTAGCAAACTTTATAATGTGGATGCAAAGATAGTTGGAAGAGTGGAAGCCTCAGAAGCAAAAAAGTTGACAATTAAATCTGATAAAGGTGAATTCTTTTATGAATAAATGATGACAAACGGTGCCTTCGACTACGCTCAGTCACCTGAAAATCCGTTGACTGAGCGTAGTCGAAGGCAACATACAAAAAGGTAAAACAAAACAAAAAAAGTCGAATCTAAAGCCAACGCTAATCTTCGTTAGCCTTCGCATAAAGAAAAGACAAAGAAATAAAGAAAATATATGGCGAATAATTTAATTTTAGACAAACTACTTGGTGTAAAGACTAGATTTGTTGATGTAGGGAATCTGTTGACAGATCCATCGGTAATGTCTGATATGGATAAATATGTTAAGCTAAACAAGGAATACAAAGAACTACAGCCTATTGTTGCAGCTTATGACGAATATGTATTATTGACTTCCAATATCGATGATGCTAGAAGTATTTTGCAGACCGAGAAAGACGATGAAATGCGAGATATGGCAAAATCAGAACTTGACGATTTAATTCAGAAAGTTGATCCTTTGGAAGAAAAAATAAAATTGTTATTGATTCCCAAAGATCCTGAAGATGACAAAAGTGCTATTGTCGAAATTCGTGCAGGTTCGGGTGGTGATGAAGCCAGCTTGTTTGCTGGAGAACTTATGCGTATGTATGTAAAATATGCTGAGCTAAAAGGTTGGAAAACAGAAGTTACTCGTGCCAACGAAGGTACTGTAGGTGGTTACAAGGAAATTGTATTTAATGTTACAGGTTTTGGGGTTTACGGGATTCTAAAATATGAATCAGGTGTTCATCGTGTGCAACGAGTTCCCCAAACTGAGACTCAAGGTAGAATTCATACATCAGCAGCCTCTGTAGCTGTTCTCCCCGAAGCTGATGAAGTAGATGTAAAACTTAATCCTGCTGATATCAAACGCGATGAGTTTTGCTCGTCAGGTCCTGGTGGTCAGTCAGTGAATACCACTTATTCAGCGATACGTCTAACACATATCCCTTCGGGTATTGTTGTTATTTGCCAAGATGAAAAATCGAAGCTGAAGAATTTGGATACAGCAATGAAGGAATTGAGAACAAGACTTTACAATCTCGAATATCAAAAATACCTTGATGAAATTGCTAAGAAACGTAAAACCATGGTTTCTACTGGTGATAGATCAGCAAAGATTCGCACATACAATTTTCCTCAAGGTAGAGTTACAGATCATCGTGTAAATTATACCGCTTATAATCTTCAGGCATATATGCTAGGCGATTTAGATGAGTGTATCGACCAATTGATAATGGCCGAAAACGCAGAGCGATTGAAGGAAGCAGGAGATAACGATTAACCTGATTTAAAATAATAGAAAGCGGATCAGGGATCAAGCAATATTTCCGGTGGATTTAAAAAGCTTTATTGTGTTGAAGTGTTCTTACCTAGCTAAAAGCTGTTTCTTTTTAAAAAATAGCTTTTTCATTTTTGTCATCGCCACAAAAACGAAACAACGGCGAAGCCC
>CAZOHR010000254.1:0-5698 GCA_964579045.1 uncultured Bacteroidales bacterium
TGTTCGCCAACAAAATTGTCGCTGATTTGCAATGTGTTTTCGGCAGAAATTTCTGTTGTGAGAGCTGCATCGGAATACCATTTAACGTTTGAACCAACAGCGCTAAATGTAGGCATAATCTCACCGTAACAATAAGATTCCGAATATGCTGCAAATGTAGGTGGCTGAACAACAGTGTAATCAATTGTAACAGTTTGTGCAGAACTTGTGCACGAATTTATCGCATCAGTTTGAGTGAGGTAATAAGTGTAAATGCTGTCTGCTTCGGTAAGAATAGGACTAAAAACATTTCCACTTTGAACGATATTTGTAAGTTCTGAATCATCGTACCAAACAATGTCGTTCCCAGTTGCAGTAATTACTGGCATTTCTTCGCCAAAGCAAAGCTGAATATTGTTTTGATCAACCGAAGGAGCTCCAGGAATCGGAAAAACATCTACCTGTAAAGTCTGAGAAAGCACAATTACTGGTTTGTTAAAATATGCAGTTATTGTTAATGCTCCGTTTGGCGTTGATGCTGTGTAAACTTTTGTAGTTTCGAAAAATCCTGTTGCATTATTTGGTGGAAGCTGCATTGCAACCATGGTACCGTTACCTTCACCGTCGTCAATACAGTTGTCATCATCGTCCAAAAAATCAGAATCGTTGTCCCAAATTTCCAACCAAAGAGGCACGTCCTGACCAATGTTAATTGCACCAAAAGTCCATTCTACATGATTGTTTTCTTCAGGATCGGCACTATAACTATCGGCATCAGCTTCGGTGTTTATTAGCTGAACGCCATTATTATCTTTTACGATTAGATAAAGCTCAACACTTTGTGCTGGCCATGGATCATCGCAACCAAAATAACCATCGAGAACAATTTTGGTAAGCTCGAATCCAATTGTATCAATGTTAACTGTGTAACTTACATCGTGTGTACCGAGAGTGTTGTAAGTTTGTAGACCTGGATTCTGCAATGTTGAAGTATTTCCGTTACCGAAATCCCACGAATAAGTAAAACCTGTTGTTACAAACATTACCGGCGCATAGCCTTCGTTAGGATGCAAGTTTGTGAAGCTAACCTCGGCACTTCCACAACCGCTATCGGGACTTAAACTGAAATGCTGTGAAAATCCTGCAAAACTCAGAACTATAGCAGCCAGTGTTAAAAATTGCTTTTTCATATTATTTTTTAATTATTTTAATGGATTTGGTAATTCCTGATTTTGTGCTTATTGATAAAAGATAAGTTCCTGCTTTAAAATTACTTAGGTCGAGTTCGTAATAATTTAGGTCTGAACATTGAGAGTTAAAGCTTTTAGTAAAAACTGTTTGAGAACTTGTGTTTTGAAGTACCAGTGTTACAGGTTGTGATTCTTTAATAAAGAACTGAACGAAAGCTTTATCTTCGGTTGGATTAGGATAAACCCCAATTATTACCAATTCTTTGGAGATTTGGGCAGTATTTATGTTTGTATTAAGATCTTGATTTGGAAATTCGGGTGCTAGATAAGGATTTGGAGTCATTCTTATAGAAGGCACTGGAGCTTGTCTAAGGAAATTTTCATCTGTATTTACATACCAACCTGCGCCATAACTTTCTACATAACTACGAGAGTTAATATTGTCGAGAAAATACCAATCTGCTTGACATCGGTTTTTGTTTAGGTCAATAATATTGTATCCTCTTGCATCGAGATTTACCCATTTCATGTGAGGATTAGCAAGTTGTATTGCACCAACGCCAACTCCACCAAAAAAACTGTTTGTTGATGGACTTGTAACCGAAGGAGTAACAAATTCAACAGTTCCAGAACCTTGACCATTACTTCCATATTCGCCCATTGTTGGGTTTGGAACGTCGTTAGCCCAAGATGTGTGAATATCGCCTGTAAGAACAACAGTATTTTTAATTGTCATTCCATAAATCCAATCTAGAATTCTCTGACGCTCGTACTGGTAACCATCCCATTGGTCATTATTTGCAACTACTCCTGCAATTAGTAAAGGAGCAAACATTACTTGTTGGGTAATCATTTTCCATTGTATTGGTGTTGTATATTCGTAATTGTACAACTCCATTTTTAGCCAATTGAATTGATTATCGCCAATCATTCTTTTTTGATTAGAGTCGTTGTCGAGTCCGTCTTGTTCACTTCGTTCTTCGTATCGCGTATCAAGAAATATTGCTGCTGTTAAATCGCCAAATGTTACGGTATGATGAATATTATTTGCTGGATTTTCAGGATCTTCAATTCTACGCATAGGAACCCATTCGAAAAATGCTTGAAGTGCTGCTTCTTTTCGAACTTCCCAATCACCTTCGGTTGATGGGTCATGATTGTCGGCTCCACCAGTCCATGAATCATTTGCCGTTTCATGATCATCATATATTACATACCATGGAAATTGCTGATGCGAATATCTTAAATCTGGATCGAGGCGATAATGAGAATATCTCATTCTATAATCGGCAAGTGAAACAACCTCATAACCAGGTTGCAGCGGTCTTTCTTCATGATTCCCGTATTCGTTTGTTCCATATTCATAAATATAATCACCTAAGTGAAAAATCGCATCAACATCGTTTCTAACTGCAATTTGCTTGCACACATTATAATATCCATTGTTGTAATTAGAACCCGAGATTGTTGCAAACCTAAGGCTGTCAGTATCTCCAACTGGAGTTGTTTTTGTTCGGCCTGTAATTGAATTTAGATCGAGTGCTCTAAAATAGTAGTAATACCATTTGTCGGGCTGCAATCCAGTAACATCAACTTTTACAGTAAAATCAATGTCTCCTGTTGTGGTAAAATTTCCTTGAGCAACTGGATTGGTAAAAAGAGTATCCTCAGCCATAAACCATTGCACGTCAATGGTTTCTTCGCTGTTCATAGGAGTAACTCGCGTCCAAATTATTACTCTGTCGCTAAGTGCATCGCCCGAAGCAACTCCGTGGTAAAAAGGAGCAAACTGCGGATCGAAAGACTCTTCGAGACGTCCGCACTGACTTTCGAGCTTTTGTGCAAAGACATTAGTCCCGAAAATCAATAAAGCAAGAATTACTAAATTTCTTTTCATCATAATATTATTTATATTTTTAATGGTATGATGGAACCCACATGATGCAAATTTCATTTTCATATTTTTTAAGTGAACAAGACATGTGGGTTTCATTATTATTTAATTTTGATGATTCTGTGGATGTCTGACTTTTTACCGTTAAGAACCAGAACAAAGTAAGTTCCTGCATCATATTGGCTTAAATCAACCTGCAATTCTCCCGAACCAGCTTTATAGTCTTTTGTGTAAAGAAGTTGTCCAAAACCATTATGGATTTTTACTGTTGAATTCCCAAAAGTTTCGTCAATTACAATATTTATCTGTCCAGTTACCGGATTTGGATAAACTTCGGAATATTTACCGTCCGATTTTGGTGCAGTTATATTATTTGCTCCAGAAAAGAGAATTGAATAAGTGTTGCTGGTAATTCCATCGCGAGCAATAACAATAACATTTGCAGTTCTTTGTGCAGTACTTCCCATCAAGTCAAATGCAGGGAAAATCTTTACAATTGCCTGTGGATCTTCGGCAATTGCAGTAATTGCAACATCGTTAGTTCCAACTTCTAAGCTAACATTATATTGAAAAGATTCTGCATTAAATACAGGCTCTAAAGTACCTGGATTAACTGCGAGGGAAGCAAGACGGGCATTGTCTGCATTTGCATCAACCAAAGTTATGGAAGCTGTGTAATCTAAAGTTGAATTATCAGCAGCAGTAACGGTATAAGTAACTGGAGAAGAAAAATTCTGAGCAGAACCCGAAGCCGGTGATACAGATTGGCCAATATAGCCGATAGTAGGAGTGAGGCTGTTAAGATTTGTTCCTTCTGGCATATATGCAACAATTGTATGATTTGTCTGGTTTATCTCTGTTGGTTGAACCTGTCCAGTAATTGTAAAAGAAGTAATCATTTTTGCATCTGCGGCAGCGATAATATAATCAACAGTGTAAGTTTGAGTTGTATTATTGTCGGCTGATGTTACCTCAACAGTAGCAATTCCATCAGCACTAACAGGCTGAGTAATTGCGAGAGATGCTGCAACATCGCTTGTAGTTGCGCTAACAACAGGAATTGTAGTTGTTCCAGCTGGTAAATCAACAATATAATCCAAAACCGAAGCACTGAAAGCTGGGCTTAGAGTGCCGATGCTAGTCGTTAATGTTGCCAAATTCGCATCTGAACCAGAAATAAGACTAAATTCAATTGTATATGTTTTCGTTGCTGTAAGATTTTCGGCGGTTACAACAATTGTAGTAGTTCTTTGTGGAGCTGTTCCGGTAAGATTTTGAGCAGGAGTTATGCTAACTGTAGCACCTGCATGAGCAGGAATTGCATAAGTTGTGGGAACTGTTGATGTCCCTGCTGGTAATTCAACTGTATAATTTAAAGTAGCAGCAGCAAACGATGGTGTTATTGTTCCAGTTGAGGTGTAAAGTTGAGCAAGGTCGGCATTGTCGCTGAAAGTAAAATGGTTATTGTACATTGTGTAAACAGTAGTACCATTCATGTCCCAGAATGCCAAACCAGATGCAGGAAGTGAACCTGCTGGAGCATTTTGCGGAACCTGAGTTACAGATGCAACATTTGTCTGATCAAAGTTTACTGACCTTACTTCGTACTTTTGTTTGGAAACTATAATAATATTAAAACCTGGAAACTTGCCCTGAGCTTTTGTCCATGTATAAGACATGCCGTTTGACGCTGTTGTATAAACATTTCGCAATGGTGCTCCCCAAGAGCCTTCGCCAAGATAAACACAGCCGTTTTCTTCGTCTAGTGTAAAACCAGAATCACTTCCTGCTCCCGAACCCGGAGAAATAGGATTGGTAATTTTCATTACATGCGAGTGTCCGTCCATGCTTAAACGGATATTGTAATCGGCAAATAATTCTGCCCAACAGTTTATTAGACTTGGCAAAACACTGTATTCTCCGTGTGGTGCAAGTGGAATATGATATTGAATAAATTTCCAGTAAGGTTCATTTTCATTTCCAGTATATGCGTCGCAATCGTTTGTAAACCAATCTAGTTGTGTTTGGTCGCATTCCAAATCGGTATTCATGCAATAAAATCTAAAAAGATTTCCCGAACTGAACGAATAGTAATTGCTATTGTTCGGGATATCAAAAAGGTTGTATAAATCGTCGTTATCTTCGTGGTTACCATAAACTCCAACACATGGAATAATTCTTCCTTTGGTTTCGGCACCACCAATTGTTCTTTGCCAATCGGTAAGCCAATCGCTCCAAAGCTGATCGCCACCAACAAGAAAGTTTTCGGCAAAAATATAATCACCCGAAAAAGCAACGAAATCGGGACGAATCTTTGCTACAAGGTCAAAACCTTTTCTACGACGAGGTTCGCACTGGTCAGTTTCAAACTCAAATCCATCTGCACCAGTTCTTGTGTCACCACCATTAATAAAAACAACTGGAATATTTGGATCATCTGGTAAGGTTTTGAACGACATTCTCTGACTTGTGCCCTGATCATCCTTTACCACAAAGTAATAAACTGTATTTGGAGTTAATCCTGTCAACCTAGTAAAACGGTTTGTTTTACCACGATGACTAACTGTTCGGTCTATTCCGTGATTCATTGGATATGCACTCCAGATTGTACTCAAATCTTCGGTTCCAAAATATA
>CAZOHR010000255.1:0-5695 GCA_964579045.1 uncultured Bacteroidales bacterium
AATTTTCGTCGGCAAGTACAGTTGCTGCTATATCCTCACCATAGACGATAGTTTCCGTTTCTTCTTCTGTAGCATAAATTGCATCAAGGAAAACATAGTCTGATGTTGGGAGACTTTCAATAGTAAAGCTTTCTTCGATTCCATCTGGACTAAGATATATTAGCTCGATAAGTGAATTGTCTAGTTCCTCTTCATAAACGATTTTGTTGAATTTCCATGTTTCATCAGGAAGCATATCAACGGTATAAGAAACAGTATCTTTATCTTTGATGTATATAAATTCAGCATCGTAAAGATTTACATAAACTTGCTCAACTGGTTCGGGACTGATGCCTGGGATAAATGCGGCCTCAATTGTAAAGTCGTGAATTGGTGGTTTATAACCTTCTTTTATAAGAGTATGTTTTGCATCGACAAATTTCCAAGTTGAGTCGGGCAGTTGGTCTGCTTTAAACTCTTTCTTTTCGCCATTTTTTTCATAAATAAATACGCTTTCATAAACATCCAAGTTTGCTTTTTGATCTTCGGGAACCGACATGCCTTCTGGAATGCTTGCGCCAATATGATAAGGACGGAAATCAATTATTGGTAGATTTCGGAGACAATAAACAGCTAGCAGAACGGAACCTATTGTAAAGGCTATTCCTAATGTCCATTGAAAGAAATCATTGTAAGCAGGTTTGTATTTCTTTCGCGACAGGAAAATGATAATCACGAAAACTAAAATAATGAGATTCTTGTAAAAGGTTTGCCAATTTGTGAGTATAAGTGCGTCTCCAAAACATCCACAATCGCTTACAGGATTTGCAACGGCCAGCCAGAAAGTTAGAGGCGTAAAAAATGCCATAAAGAATAAAACTCCCCACGATGATAGCTTGGGAACAAGATTGAAAATGAGAGCAATCCCAATAATTAATTCGGCTACCGACATTATTATTGCAAATGTGAGTGCAGTACTGCTCATAAAGTCAAGATGCATGGCGGTAAAATAATCGCCGAATTTGTATGAAACCCCTAGTGGATCAATTACTTTTACAAATCCAGAAAAGACAAAGATTATCCCGACAAACAATCGGCTAAAGTTTCTCAATACTTTCATATTTCTTCAGTTTATTTGGTTTTAAATTATAGAACGTTTTTCAATCTCATTTGTTATCATCTCCGAAATTTTTTGCGGATTTAGCATCTCTCCATTGGTATCTGTACAATCTATACGGATAAAATTCTCATCTTTTTCAATCGCTTTCAAGTAGGTTTCCTTAACTGACTTTTGAAAATCAAGATTTGCTTCATGAATATCTATTTTCCCTTGTAGATACTCACGATCTTTGCCTTCACGGTTTTCGGTAAGTCTTTTTTTTGTGAAACTAAACGGAACATCTAGAAAAATGCTTAGGTCGGGTTTTGGAATTTTAAAATAGTTGAATTCGAGGTCGAAAATCCAGTCGAAAAGTTCGTCAGCTTCTTTTTGGTTTTTCATTTTAGCACACTGAAAACCAATATTCGAATACACATATCTGTCGTTAACAACGAGCTTATCTTCGGCAATCCAGGTTTTTATTTCTGCCGACATATTAAATCTATCACCAGCAAATAGCAATGCAACTAGATAAGGATGCACCTGGTCAAGCCCGCCAAATTCACCTCTCAGAAAACGAGCAATCATATCTCCAAACACAGGTGAGTCCGTTGTTGGGAAATGGATGAACTCAAAATCTTTACCTTTTTTCTTAAGGTATTCTTTAAGTAATTCAATTTGCGTTGATTTGCCAGCTCCGTCTAATCCTTCAATTACGATAAATGCCATATTGTTACCCCTTATTTAAAGAGTTCAAATTTAAAAAAATCCTGAAATAATAAGGTGTTAAAAACGATTTTTTATCAACAAAATAGTTAATAAATTTCTAAATTTGCAAATCTATTATTTTAATTAGCACTACAATGAATATAAACTTAAAAGGCAGGTTGATGAATTTTGATACTCCATTAATAATGGGGATATTAAACATTACTCCCGATTCATTCTATGCTGGAAGTAGAATAACGGATATTAGCGAGGCAGAAGAAAAGATTACATCGATGTTTTATGATGGTGCCCGCATTATTGATATTGGCGCAATGTCTTCGCGGCCAGGGGCGATAATTCTTGATACAGAGGAAGAATGGTCACGATTGCAACCTATCTTGAATCTCGTAAGCTCGAAGTTTTCGGCAAACTACTTTTCGCTTGACACCATCAATTCTGAAATTGCACGTAGAGCTGTATCAGATTTTGGAATTGATATTATAAATGATATCAGTGCAGGAAACCTTGATAGCGCAATGTTTGAAACTATTGCAGAATTACAAGTACCATATATAATTATGCACATGCGTGGTACTCCAGAAACTATGCAGAAAAACACAGTGTACGATTCGCTTACAGGCGATATTATATTCTATTTTTCGGAAAAGATGAAACGGCTTAATGCTCTGGGAGTTAATGATATTATTGTTGACCCAGGTTTTGGTTTTTCGAAAACTGTTAAACAGAATTTTGAATTGTTAAATAAATTTGAAGATTTTAAGATATTTGAATTGCCGATTTTAGCGGGCTTGTCGCGTAAATCGATGATTTGGAAAACACTTAATATTACACAAGATGAGGCCTTGAATGGAACCACAGCTTTAAATATGTTGGCTCTAACAAAAGGAGCTAATATTTTAAGGGTTCACGATGTTAAGGAAACTAAAGAAGTTGTGGATTTGTTTGTGGCTATGGGGGAGAAGGTGTAGGGAGTTCTGTTAGGAAATGTTATGGTTTGGAATAAGGTGCATTTATTCAACAATTAGTTTGCCATACAAATTTGCACCCCTAATCCTTACCAAATACATTCCTGCAGGCAAACTCTCAATATTTATTTTGTTGGTACCAGATTGTACTTTTTGTTGATAAATGACAGCACCATTTGTGGAGTATATTTCAAGAATATCATTTTTCATATCTGTTGGCAGCTCAAAATTAAACTCATCTGTTGCTGGGTTTGGATAAATTTCAAGTTTAAAGTCCTCTATAACTGTAGTGTTGCCATCGTAACTTATTACTACACCATCATTTCCGAGACTGTCGGTTTTGATGAGAAAGATGCGTTCGGGTTGCTCCCAATGCTCGGTAGCTTCGTTCCATTCTCTGTAAATGCCCCACCCACCAATTGCAAAACCACCGTCTTCTGTTTGTAATATTTTATTTGGATAAGATTCATTAACCCATTCAGGATGCTCAACAGGATATAAGCAAAAGTATTTTGAAAACAGTGTGTCACCCTGAGGGTTTAGCATATACATGAAAGGTGTTGTACATCCATAGCCTGCTGCTTTTCTCACTTGCCCAGTCACGACAATTCTACCATCCGCCAACTCTGCCATTGAGGTTAAATAGCAGTAAATAGTATCGCGCCAATCACCTGAATCGTAATGGTATTCACGGTAAGTTTTTTGCCATTTATAATTCCCGTAAGTGTCGAATTTGTATAGCCAGCCATCAAAAGGATACAAACCGCCGAATACCTCTCCGTAATTCTTAGCCCCGCATATTACATAGCACGAGTCTTTTGTTTCCATAATATCCATAATGTCTGGGGCGTCATAGGGAGCTGCCGAAAACAGTTTTTTCCATTTAAAATTCCCGAGACTGTCAACTTTCATGATGAAACTTGAAAACAGATATGTAGAAAAATTATAAGTCAATCCTGAAACAATATAACCTTTATCCCAAGTCTCAATGACATTCCTGCCAGATTGCCAAGTGCCTAACCCGATATCATTTATAATAATATAAGAATTACTCCAAATTTGTTCTCCAAGACTATTAAGTTTAGTTAACATGATTTGACCTTTTACTAAATCTGGTGAATAGTACTCTGATCGTGTGGAATCAATGCTTCCAACAAATATATAACCATTATCATGAGTTTTATTCATATTCCAGCAACGTTTTGCTAAAGTGTCTTCATGGAATTTGTTCAGGAGTATCGTATCGTTAAATTCATTTAATTTTAGAAAAAACAAATTATTTTCTGGATTTATCTCCGAAAACTCTTGACCGGCAAAAACATATTCATTTTCTGAACTTAAAGCAAATCCACCATTACCGGTATATAAACCCCAATTACATTTTGAAAAGGAATTTACTTCAATTAATTCGCCTTCGCTATTAATACTAGTAATATGTAAACCTTGCAACCACTGACTACATTCCTGATTCACGTGTTTTATTCCTCCAGAAAGCAGGAATGTGTCATTTTTTATTTGCATAGAATTGCATGTGTAATAGTATTCGTAAGGATAATTATGATTAAATATGGTATCATTCTGTGAAATCAGGTTCAAAGTGATTAACATGCAAAATATGGTTAGGAATGTTTTCATGTTCATTTCTTTAAAAATTGCAGTCGCAGATATATTTCTGCGACTGCAAAATGGATTTATTCTACTACTATTTGTTTGCTAAATTTACTACTACACAAATTTGTTTTTTTTCTTTCAGTACATTATTCTAATATAAACCTAATCAAAATTAGCAAAAATTATTATACAAACAACATTGTTGATTACAAATTATACAAGTTTTTTCTGTTTGACTATTAGCAGATTGCAAGTTGCTGATTATCTGATGGTTAGCATTTGGGTCTAGGGAATCAGTTTATATTAAAAGTTCATTTTAGAATTATTAATTTGTTCATTCGCTAGCTTAAGTAAGTTTTTCAGTAAGTACGAATAGAATTTGAAATCTTCAACTTATGCTAATAAATTAAATAATGTTTATCTTTGTGACGAAATTTTGATAAATGATAACTTCGTTTATAAATATTAGATTATTGGATATTCTGGATGTGCTCCTAGTGGCATTTCTATTGTATCAGTTATATACATTGATAAAGGGAACTGCCGCAATGCGTATTTTTGTGGGCATCTTTGTTATTTATCTTGTTTGGTTGTTGGTAAAAGCTATGAAGATGGAGCTCTTGGGTTCTATCATGGGACAGGTAATTGGAGTTGGAATGATAGCTCTGATTGTTGTGTTTCAGCAGGAGATACGACAGTTTTTACTTTTGTTGGGAAATAAATACATTAAAGGTGGGAAGTTTAATATTATTCGAAACTCTAGACTTCAGGCTGGTTACAGCTCTGCTAATATTGACAAAATTACTCAGGCTGTGATTGAAATGGCACAGACAAAAACCGGTGCTCTAATTGTTGTTGCTCGAGATGCATCATTAAGGGCATTTGCAGAACATGGAGTGATTATCAATGCTGATATTAGTGTTCAACTGCTAAAATCTGTGTTTCATAAAGATGCTCCTTTGCACGATGGAGCTGTGTTAGTTGAGAATAATAAGCTGTATGCCGCAAAATGTGTACTCCCAATTTCTTCAAACCCAGATTTGCCACCTGAGTATGGATTGAGACATCGCTCTGGCCTTGGGATGACCGAAATAACTGATACTATTGTTGTTATTGTTTCTGAACAGACTGGGGCTATCTCGGTTGCTCGAAACGGCAAAATCTATAAAATGACCCAGCCAGAAAGATTAAGTAAAGTTATTACTGGTTACTTGAGAAAGAATGAATAGAGGCTATATGTTGCCTTCGACTCCGCTCAGTCAACGGGATTCTCAGGTGACTCAGTCAGCGGTATTCTCAGGTGACTCAGTCA
>CAZOHR010000256.1:0-2098 GCA_964579045.1 uncultured Bacteroidales bacterium
CAACAAAAACATTTACATTTTCAGCTATAAAAATTCTAGTTCCTGGCTCAATCACAAGCTCAACGCCTGAGTTAACAGTAAGATCTGAGTTGATATAATAATCAAATTCATTTGTTAATGTTGAATCAATGCTAATTCCACCACTTAAAACTATTTGAGGTATATCACTTAGAACCGCTATATCCTTTTCGCCATTATATCCATCAATGCCAATAGTAAAATTATTAGCCGATTGTACGGTAGCTAGAATAGACCCTTTTCCAAGCTTTGTAAAAGCTGTATCAACTGAAATATTTTCTGAAGTAGAAATAATATTATATGAACCTGTCAAACTAGAATTATCTTCTCCATCATTATTGACAAATTTTACAAAAATAGGAATAACATCCCCTAACTTACATTTACTTACAGTAATAATGGAAACGCTATCGGCATTTTGTGAATTGGCAAATGTTGTGCCTGCCATTATAATAGCAAGTAACATTAAGCCACGCGACAAATATCTTCCTTTACTATTATTGATAAATCGTAACATTTTTATTTTTTTACAAAATTACAAAACGCTTGTTCGCTATATATCCCAAACATTTAATAACAAGCACATACGTTCCAGGTCGCAAATCTTCTAGATTAACATGGAATAAACTAATATATGGATCATTCGGAATTGTCACTTCTTGTACTTTTCTACCCAATAAATCTACAATTTCGATTGAGACTATAGATTCTACATTTTCGGTGTATAGTAATTCGACACTAATACTTTCATTTGCTGGGTTTGGCCATATTGCAATAGTATTATTTCTGGTAAGTGAATCATAATAATTTATAGTATCACAAACTCCTGCACCATATGTGTTATCAACTATTTCGAAATGATTTATCAGATGGTGTAACATATAACATGGTCTATTTTCAAAAAACACTCGAATCACGCCAATATGATATCTCCAGTCACTGAAATATGCAGGGTAATTCCATCGAGCTATTTGCTCTTCCATTAGTGGATCTATCATATCCTCCAAGGGACTAAGAGCTGCTTCCATATTCTCTTCATTAAACGTTGTTCTAAGATGTTGCTCGAATCTGTCCAAGTATTGTTGTCGAAAACCAGTATTCTTCAACAAATTTCTAAGTAAGAAAGTTGATTCGTCAGGATTTGGCCAACTGGTACCACCTTCAAGAGTAGAATGATAAATGGCATCAAAACTATAGTTAGTAAGACACATGTCATTATCGTATAAAATCCAGCGCCATTTCGACCCAGGCTCCTGACTTCTCCAATAAGCAATGTTATTCCCTGGCCAATCAAATACGCCTACAAATTGTTTAATGATAATATAGTCAATATAATTTTCGACATCAATCTGCTGAGCTACCTGCTCGTAATTTGCATCAATTGACATGTCGTTATTTTGAATAAAATCAATCATCGCAAGATAATCAGCATTTGAGCCTTCGATTACTGAACCACAATTCTCGAGATAATCTATTTTTTCTGGATCAGCACCATTATTGTATTCAAGGTAATATTCGTCCATACGGTCACGAATATTGTGAATACCCCAGAACTCTCCATTAATAAAAACTACAGATTGTCTAACAGCCATTTTCTCAACGTCAACATCTTCAACTATTCTACTAACGGTTGCATCTGTAAGCATAGTCGTAAAAAAATCTTGTCCAGAATTTCTCAATAGAATTCTTTTAAAACTACTAACGTTTTTCTCAGGAAAGAATTTATAATCAATCGTATTTTTTCCATAAATACTCCTAGCATAAACTCTCAAAGTCTTTTCGGGAAGCGCCCTACTACCGTCGCCGTGTATTCGCAAACCTACATCCTGCTGAAAAGCAACTGTACCATCCTCTTCAAAAAATGTCATATTAGCAGGTCGCTCCCAATCATCACCACTTTGATGATAATTACCTGTGCCCCAAGGCCACGACCAATCTGGATTAATGTCATGATAATATCCTGCAACATAAATACCTGTGTTATAATCAAAAAGGTTTAGTGAATCTGTTATTATTGAGATTACAGGAAGGCCATGATATCTGTCAAACATCTCGGGATTTACAAAATATGTTTTTGCAT
>CAZOHR010000256.1:2108-5692 GCA_964579045.1 uncultured Bacteroidales bacterium
TTGATTTGTAATTTGTTCTCCTCCATAAAAAGCTTTAACTTTAATTACTGTACCCTTGAAAACTTTTCCGGCAGGTGGAATCCACCTATATAACTCCGGAGCTGTTTCTGGATTTGTCCTGATGGTAGAAATGCCATTTTCATCATTTCCACGATCATAAATAAGAATTGGACCAGTATATTGCAACGAATTTTCATCTGGATCACTGCCATCTAAGCTGTAATAAATAACTGCATCATTGTTAGTACATGAGATATTTAAAGAAAATGAACTTGTGTAAAAACCTTGCTGTTGCGAAAAATTCAATTCTTCAGTATAAGCAATATATAAAGGCTGGCTGTTATTTGATGTGCCAGGAGTAGCACCCTGAAAGAAAACTAATTCACTTCCTCCATCAGTTAAACGACCATAACTATTATCCGAGACTAAAACAACAGGTTCGTATGAGTCTATAATTATTTGACTCGCATTTGACAGTAAGATATCTTCACCATCAGAATTTAAATTAAAATTAGTATGCAAATATTCCCCCTCAAGTTGATTCTCACCAGATGCAAAAATTAGAAGATAAGCACCAGCCTCAATTGTAATATTAGGGAAAATCCATTTTTGAGGAGTCTCCAGATTATCTGAAATACTATATCCCTCAAGATTAATTGGGCTAGCAGTGCCGTTATATAGTTCTATCCAATCGCTGTAATCTCCATAATCGTCAGCAATTGTAGAATAATTCGACGATTGAATTTCATTAATCATCAATGTTTGAGAAAATAAAGCACTTGGCATTATCGTAATAAGCAGCAAAAAACATCGCTTTATAAACATCGAGAACATATTAAAACTTAAACTCATGACAGAAAGTAATGTAAAAAATCATAGACTATATTCTAATAATAATACAATATTACGATTTTATTTTCAATTGAGATAAAAAACTAAGTTTCAATATCTAAAATCTACAGTTGTGAAGGACAATAAAGTTAGTAAAACTAAAGTTGTCAAAATTAATATTTATAACCCAAATCCTACTGTATCCTATAATAAAACAAAACAGCAACAGTTCCAGCCGCTCCAGCTACAGAGAAAATTATCCACATTAGAATATGAAATTTGGGTGAATTCTTGATAAACACTTTGAGTTCTTGAGATTTATCCTCTCCATTTGTTTTAGAACCCTGAAACAACACCAAAGATAGCCCTAACGTAAAAAATATTGGAAATCCAATCAAAACTTGAAATGTGTAATTCAATATTTCGAGCAAAAAGTGGTTTACTACGCCAAGGAAAACACCTAAAACCATAAAAACCATTCCTAGTCGAAAAGCAAGTGATTTATTTTTCATACTCTTACAATTTTACTCTTTCACAAACGCATCTGAAGCCGAGCCACGATTCAGGTTTTTCATATTCAAAATCTTTCTCGACTTGAACTTCATCATTTTTATGTTTCCAGCTACCGCCTTTTGCTAAACCTTTTTCACTGGTCATCTCAGCAACATTTCCAATTATACAAAATACACCGAGAGAATTTGGCCAATAAGATACCACTGGAGCTGTAATATCAGCATTATCAGAATCTGCAATCATATCTTCAACATGAATTAGATTATACATTTTAAGGCCAAAGTTTTTCTTCTTTTGCAGTTGCTTTTTAGTTTTTTTGGAATAATCGAGAAACGCTACACTCTCCCATTCAGCCTTTGAAGGCAAGCGATAGTGAAATACCTGAGGGACATCCTTAATATTCTTCAGTTCGGAATAATCAATTTTATTTTCTTTAATATAGATAAACTCATTTACTCTATCCGATCTCCATTCACAATATGCTACAGCTTGCTCATAGCTTACTCCAACTACAGGATACTCGCGATAAGCAGGATGGCGAAAATACAATTTCACAAAAGGCTCACTAAAACCCGAGGCCCAAACGGTTGTATCAGGCAGAGATTCTTTATATTCTGGCGAATCAGAGCCTTTTACTTTATAATTCCAGTAAACATACTCGGCATAATCAAGATTTCTAATTTCTGTTTGGTCAATAAATAAAGAGTCGTTTATTTTTACAGTTCCAGGAGGAATAATTTCTTTAGCAGCATAAGTCACCGTTGCAGAAGAAAAAACCATAATTAACACAAACACAATCGTAGTTTTCATAATAATAAAGAGTTAAATAATAATTATCTACAAGCATCTATTTTATCAGATGCGATAGAAGACAGCTTTTCTACCGATTCTTGTAATTTCTGAATGCTTATTAATGCTAAGTTTAAAAAAGATTTAATTTCTTCCTGATTTTTTGATTTCGCCGCCGACTTAAGATATTTGTATGTTTCAGTTGCAAGATCTTGTGCTTTAACAAATTCTTCGTCGATGTAATAAATTGCTTTTTGCCCATTCACGCAATAACAATTTTCAGCATTTGCTCGAGCGTTCTGAATAGCAACTTCACACACCCCAAGATTATCAGTTATTGTACCAGATAATGAATAGGCTTTCTTAACGTCTGCTTTCTGCAAATTGTAATCCTCTTCCTGCGAAGCATTTAGGCACAAACGATTTACTTCTGCAGAGTTAAAATAAGCTTCGTTCGCAGGACCAACTATTTCATTAATATAATAACCAAAGTTATCACATTGCGATTTTAAGCTTGAGCTAAGCAGCAAGAACCCTATGTAAAACAAAAATATTTTTTTCATTTTTAACAATACCAATGCTTAACGAAATAGATTTAAAAATATTTTGCTAAAGATAAACAGAGTTTGTAATACTTCAAATATTTTTCCTGTCAACTAAAAACTCACAAATAATCAATACTTTTGTAAAAAATAATACACATGGAGATTAATAAAAACGAAGGCGGAAAGCGAGGTAATATTAAGATTGGTCAGCATGTAGAGATTGTTCAGAAGCAAGATCAAAGAACTGGTGAGTTAACAGAAGGCTGGGTAAAAAGAATACTAACGAATTCGCCTAATCATCCACATGGAATAAAGGTTATGCTCGAGACTGGTGAAGTTGGAAGAGTGCAGAATATTTTGGAAGAAGATTAGTGCGACCTATCACACAACCCTTACTGCCGAAGCTTTAAAACAAACCCACATTATTTTCCCTTCCGATATTCTTAGTTGTTTCAAGGAATTTTCAGTAATTTTAACCCATAATGGCACACCAATATTCAATTCTATTTCATAAGCTCCATCGACACGGAAAACACTAACGACTTCGCCTTCGAAATTATTTCGAGCTGAACTTTCCATTTTACTTTCGGACAAAATAATATTCTCGCTTTCGATTATAACAGATTTTGATTCTGGAAGAATTTCTCCGCTAACTTCTAACTGGATTTGTTTATCTGCATCTTTATCGTCCGAAATACTAACAAAACATGTTTCGCCTTCATTTCTACTTCCCCGCATATAGAAGTAATTTTTATATCCGCTAAATGCTGCCATAAACTTATTTACAGGCCTATTGGATACGTCTTCAAATTTCCCCGTACTCACAAGTTTTCCATCCTCGACAACCGTTATTTTATCAGCCAAATTCATTGCCTCTTCTGGATTGTGAGTAACATGAATAATTGT
>CAZOHR010000257.1:0-5673 GCA_964579045.1 uncultured Bacteroidales bacterium
AAGCAGGATGTTACGAACCTTTCCTAATTGTCATGAACAGAGATTTACCAGAATGCCGCGACACTGCACGCCTCGCAACTTGTGTTAATGTTGATGATGCTAGTAAACTTGAGATTCCAAACATTTTCTCGCCTAATGGTGATGGCATAAACGATTACTTCCAAGTAAAAGCACAAACACTTAGGAGTTTTAATGGTGTAATTCTTAATAGATGGGGAAATATAATCTTCGAATGGTCAAATTGGGAGGAATACGAAGCGGGATGGAACGGAAACATGAACGGTGGTTCTAAAGCAGCACCTGGTGTATATTTCTATACGATTACAGCTGAAGGAATGGATGGAATTCCTTATAATGCTCATGGTGCTTTACACCTAATGCGTGAAGATTAGTCTTAACATACAAAAAGCCTGCGAAAGCGGGCTTTTTCATACAACGAAAAATACTTTTATATTGTCTATTGATTGCATATTTTTTTAAAGATTGAGACTTTATTATTATCTTGCAAAGTTTTTGTGCCCGATTAAACGACTTACAGTATGGAGAAGAGATTAGTATATATATATATCACCATCCTTGCAGGATTCATTGTTAATACTGCTGTAGCTCAGGCTCAGCAACCTAGTGATGGAAGGTATATCAAAATCGATAACTTCAGTTTGTTCTTTAAAGAAGCTGATGGTAATATGACTACCGATGAATTTCAGTTGTACAATATAATGGAGGACGAAAGTTCTAAACCTATTCATGTTGGTGTTTACGAAGTTATTAATGTCGTGAAATTTTCGATTGAATCAGGTTCAACTACACACGAAAACCAAAGAAGGTGCAAACTGACAATAAAAAAGGACAACTACATAGATACTTTTAAGAAAGTACTTATTAAAATGAATGTGGAATATGTCCTTTACAATGGGAGTGCTATGAGCCTTGAAGATTTTTTTAATTCGATAAAATAAAGAAATATGAGATACCTTATCCGAATATTATTTATTTCAGCATTTATTTGTGCTTACACTTTTGTGCAGGCTCAGATTACTGCTCCTACGTCAAGTTCATTTTTCCAGTCAACATATTCTACTGCATTTATAAATACCGGTGGCACCAATGATATGGTTTACATTTTCTGTGGAAATCAGGATGATACAAATATTGGTGAATTGGTTTTAAATGCTCCTGGATGTGTTGTAACTTGGTATGAATATGATGGCTTAAGCTTCGTCCCAATGGGAATTACTGGTCAGGTTGCTTCTAATCTTGCATCTGGATTTTACATGGCCCGTAAAAATTGTGGAGGAACAATTACTTGTTATCGTGCTTGGGTATGGGTAAACAGAACTTTTGTGGAAATTGATCCTATCCCAGCTGGTTGCCAGACATTTACTCTTAATGGAGAAGTTTCAGCATTAGACAATAGTTTTGATATTAATGACCCACCAGGTTCTGATTTTATTGTGGATGCAGATACTTACATAAAAGTATGTTTTTGGGCACAACATACTTATGTTTCGGATATTGGATTTTATTTAAAATCACCATGATCAGAGACTGCAAATCCAGGCGAAGCTGGCGTTGTTCAATTGTGCCCCGCTGCTTCTGATTGGGGGCCAAGTGCTGCTCAGGGTAGTTGGACTGGAATTCCTTGGTCGGCTTTGGGATGTAGTAGTGCCGCAGACGAAAATTCAGTATGCAACTCAGGAAACAATGTTGGAAATGGAGGTACAGGTTTTTGCTTTCAAACGCATAGTGCTCCTGGGGGATCTGTTATGACAGCCGGAACACCTTCTCTTACACCATGCATTTGCGATTTGCCTACACCTTTGGTCGGTAACTATGCATCGGTGGGTCCATGGACAACTATTTATGGTTCTCATGCTGCGGAACCAGGTTGGTCGGTTCAGATATATGATTGTGAGAACGCAGATATTGGCTCGCTCACTCGAACGTCAATTACTTTTACTGGTGAAACAGATTGTGGTACTGCAACTTTTACCTATGATTCAGGAACAATTAATTCCTCAATTAACGATAATTCATGTAATGCATCTACAGCCTCAATTTATATTGTTCCTCCTGGCCAACCTTCTGGCTCTTATTCTATTACTTCTACAATTACCTCAACTGTTTGGACATCGGACCCAATAGGATTTACAAGTACAAACTTAAGTGAGGAAATTGTTCAGGGAACTCCCGAATTCCCTGATGAAAATACAGACTTTATTCTGACTGTTACAGAAACTATCAATATTGCCGGTAACCCAACATGTGAAACTGTTGCAACAGAAACACTTGTAGCATTACCTTCAGATGCAGAGATCACACCTCTTAATCCACTTTGTACAAGCGGAGCTCCTGAACAATTGATTTCTGCCGATGGCGGAGGCACATGGTCAACTAATGCTCCTGCAGGTTCAATTGTAGATGGATATTTTTATCCAGCTGTGGCAGGTCCAGGAAATTATACTGTAACATATTCACTTGGGGGCCCTTGTCCCGATACTGATGAAATTACGGTTCATGTTTACGATAATATCCAAGTTGTAGATTTCTCCGACGAAATTTGCTCTGGCGATAATACTCAATATTTTGTAACTTTTAATGTAGAAGGATCTGGTGGAGGCTCTGTTAACTTTTATGTAGATCTTGGCACAGGACCCGTACCTTATAGCGGTTCTTATGCTGGAACTTTTCCTACTAATACGATTTATAATATTACTGTTACCGATGCGCATGGTTGCGGAGAATATGAATTTCATGGTCTTACAAATTGTGGATGCGATACTGATGCTGGAGATATGACTAGCTTTGCTCCTGTAATTCTATGTGCAGATGAATGCTCCGATATGGTGACTCATCAGGGAAATCAAAATCTTGATACTGATGATACTTTTGAATTTATTATTCATGATGGTTCATTCCCAGCAGTTATATATGCAACGAATCCAACACCCGAATTCTGTTTTACTGATATTCCAGGAGGTGTATATGGCACAACATATTATATATCAGCAATTTGTGGAAATAATGTAGGTGGACATGTCTCTCAGGTTGACCCTTGTTATTCTCAATGTATTGGGACTCCGGTTCTATGGTTTGAAAATCCAATTGCTCATATAAGTGAAACTGATCTTACTGTTTGTGGGCTTGATATTACTTTGGAAGCTGATGCACCTGCTGGCACTATGACTGGTAGCTGGAGTTCCAATGGCGCGTTTGTACCTACTGGTGGATCAACTATTAATAACCCAGTCATAAATGTTTTGGCTGGTACTTTTGGAGATTTTATCTATACTTGGACTATTAATAATGGAATATGCAGTGGTACCGACCAGGTTACTGTTCATTTTATACAAACACCGATTGCATATGCTGGTGAGGATTTTACACTTTGTGGAACAGAAGCAGAACTTGAGGCTGTGTTTAGTATGTCTGGTTCAAATGGACAATGGAGTGGTCCAGGGTCATTCACTTCTCAATCAAGTCCATCAACTACAGTAAATTCGAGCGTTGGTGCTCAGGTGTTTACTTGGCGCGAGGTAAATGGAATTTGCTGGGATGAGGATCTTATTACGGTAACTTTTATGCAAGAGCCAAATCCTACTACCATAAGTAATGTTGATACAGTATGTGCCAATACATACCAGCTCAACGTTTTTAACAGTATTTATGATGGTTACTGGACTGCCTACGCGGGTGATCCTTTAACAGTACTAATGCCCGCACCTTTGTATTCGCCTTCTATTAATAGCCCTCAGGCAGAAGCTACCATCGGAAATTATGATGGACTTTCAACAGATATTGTGTTTGTTTGGACTGAAACTAATGAGGTTAACGGTATTGAATGTACCAATGAGGCTAGCATAAATGTAACATACGCAAAAAGACCTTTGGCAAACGTAGGTGCAAGTAATTCTGCAGAGATTTGTGGTAATTGTGTTACGTTTAATGCCTCTACAATTAGTCTTGAAGATTATACATATTATTGGATAGCAAAAGTAAACGGAGAGTTTACAAATGCTGAAGGTGCAGCATCCCCAAATGCTACTTTCTGTGCCGATGTACCTGCAGCATTTGGTGATACTGCTTATATTGAGACTCAATTTCTGTGGGCTGTGAAGAATGGTGGATGTGTTTCGATTGATACAATGTATGTAACTTTCTATCAAGAACCTACAGCAAACGCTGGTATCGACGATGCTATTTGTGGATTTAACTATGAACTTGGAGCAGTATATGATATTACCGAAACAAGTGGTTACACACCATCTGGAATCTGGTCAGTTCATAATGCACCAGCAGGAGAATCAGCAGCTATAAATCCATTGACTAATGATACTGTTCAGGTAACTGTAACAGCAACTGGAATATGGAATTTTATATTCAGAGAAAATAACTCAAATGCAACATTCTGTTATTCACAGGATACAGTGCAAATCGAATTTGTTGAAGTTCCGGTAATAACTGCTGGTGAAGACTTTGATGTTTGTGGAACTCATACTCAACTCGATGGAGTATCTGGTGGCTTCGAAGGTTCATGGTTACCAACACCAGGTGCCGTATTTGAAGATTATTCAGATCCAAACTCTGTTATTGATGTAGGAGATTATGGAACAATGACTTTCACATGGCTCGAAGCAAATCAGGCCACTACCGAAACATTATCCTGTTCATCTCAAGATGATGTTGAAATCACTTTCTGGCGTGTTCCGACAGCAACAATACTAACAGATCCTGCCGACTCTACAGTTTGTGGATTTACATTTGATCATCTAAGAGCAGAGTTGTCGGGTGGCGAAATTTCTGGTAGTTGGTTTTCTATGAATCCTGCAATTGTTTACGGCGATGTTTTCTCAAACAATACTTGGGCTACAGTACCAAGTTATGGCTACCATAATTTCTACTGGATTGAAGAAACAGGACCAGAATTAATGCCAGGTTTCTGTAACGATACCGCTGGACCGTTAACAATTAGATTTATCGAGATTCCAGATGCTTATGCAGGTGGAGATACATTATTCTGCGGTTACACTGGCGAACTACATGCAATTCCAAGTGTGGGTACAGGAGTTTGGAGCACCCCATCTGTAGCAAATATTGCTTTTGCAAATCAGAATGATCCAGAATCACAAGTAACCTCAAACGTTATCAATACAGGTAATCCAACATATCCGTTCTTTGAACTAATATGGACAGAGGACAACTCCAATGGTTGTACCGACAAGGATACAATGCAGGTAATATTTGCAAGAATCCCAACTTCGGAGATGCAGATAATTCCACCAAAATGTTTTGGAGAACCAGCAACTATAGCAGCACTCGAAGATACTGTACAGCAATATACATGGAATTTCTATGGAGGTCTTGTTGATAGCATATCACCAGCAAATATCTCTGGCGGTTTGGCAGAATACTTTATCTACTGGAATGACGAAGATACCGCTCATCGCGTTAGTATGATTGCAACCAACTACTGGGGCTGTCAGAGTCCAATCAATATTGACACAGTTCAGGAGCCACCAATTCCATTATTTGAAGTATTAATGGTTTTAGATACTTGCGCACTAGGCAAGGGCGGTATAGTATTTACTCCAACAATAGAAAATTCGTTCTTCTGGACAGATCCTAATGTAGGCCCTGCACCAGGTACTCCGATAACTGAAGTTTATGATTTAC
>CAZOHR010000258.1:0-5659 GCA_964579045.1 uncultured Bacteroidales bacterium
TTGAAGGACGCACAATCGTAGTTAACGAAGCTCAGGAAAGAACTGAGAGAAAACCGGGTGGCGGCGGAGGCAGAAGCTTCGGTGGCAATTCAGGTGGTGGCCAAAGAAGAAGCAGCACTGGCGGCGGAAGCAATGGTGGCGGCAGCAGCTACGGCAAGAAAGACTACAACAGCAGAAGAGATTACTAGTATTTCTCTTTTCTTCTGATTTACTCTAAACTAATTCAGAACATTTCAATTTATAATAAGATGCCTGATTCTTCAGGCATCATTATTCTTTTGTATGTGTTGATCTTTAACTCGCCGATAGTCTCTGTGCCTTAAAGAATTGCTCATACCTCCATAGTAATTTTTATTGACACAATTTTATGTGGTTTTGATGACGGGAGAATTTTTATTAGATTTGCCAAAAATTACATTGTGCTAAGCAAAAGATATATAGATGACGGTTTGGCGGAATTAAAATTAAATTCTGTTCAAAAAATTGCCAAAGCGGAGGTTGAGGCAAAAATAATTTCAGGAATTTATTCTTTTGAGGATGTTAAATGCGCTGTTTGTGGCAGTGAAAATGCTGAGATTCTTTCAGAAAAGGATAGATATGGATTGAAATGTATTACTAAAATTTGTACTGATTGCGGATTTGTGTATTCATCTCCAAGAATGACCGCTAAATCGTTCGCAGAATTTTATGACTCAGAATATAGGCGACTTTATGTCGGTACCGAAAAGCCAGGAGATGCTTTCTTTAAGGATCAAAGGTTCCGGGGAGAAAAGATTTATAATTACCTTAAGTCGAGAGGCCTTATTAAAGGCAGTAATTTAAAAGTTCTTGAAATTGGCTGTGGCGCGGGAGGAATACTTGAATATTTTAAGTCTCAAGGTCATGATGTATGTGGAATGGATTTGGGGGAAGAGTACTTGATGTACGGAGTAGAAAATCACAATCTTAGTCTTAAAAAAGGCGGTATTGCCGATGTTGATGCCAACAATAAGGCAGACATTATTATATATTCTCACGTTGTGGAACATCTCCTTGATTTGCCAGCTGAGCTTGAAATGATAAAAAAACATTTGTCTAATTCAGGGATTGTATATATTGAGGTTCCTGGTTTGAGATACATCCACAGTACATATGAGATGAATTTCCTTAAATATGTGCAAAATGCGCACACCTACCATTTTACAAAATCATCTTTAATAAATATTTTCAATATTCATGGTCTTTATGCACTTGATGCCGATGAACAGGTACGTTCGGTTTTTTCAATGGCAGAAACGGATGCTGGCAAGAATTCTCTAAAGAATGAGTATACTGAAGTTATGGAATACCTCCGCAAGACAGAGAAGTTTCGTGGGTTAAGATTTCTGAGGTTTCAAAAGCTAAGATGGTTTTTAAAATTATTTTTACTAAGATTTTTTAAGCATTAAAAATGTGCTTGAGATTATCTAATTCACACAAATTTGCATTCCCAAAGTAGTAGAAAAGAACAGTTCTTATTCCAACAAAAATATATTTGGAAGTTAAAAATGTAATGGTTATCTTTATAGCAATTATTCATTAGTGTGGACTTATTTATTTTAAACTATATCTTATGAAGATAATTGTTAATTTATTTATTGTTATTTTACTCTTTACCACATTTAGTGTAAGTGCTCAAGACAAAATTTTCTGGGGAGAGTATGTTGATGGTTACATTTATCGGGCTGATATTACTGGGGATAATGTCGAAGTTATAATAACAGGACAATACCAAATTAGACGATTAAGGGCAGATAGAACAAATGAGAGAATCTATTGGGCAGCCGGAGGTTCAAGTAAAATAAGGTCTGCAAATTTTGATGGATCTGACGTAACTGATGTGTTAAGTACATCCAATCAAATAGACTTAATTGAAATTGATGAGAAAAATAATAAGATTTACTTCACTGAAGATTTTGATTATACAATTAAGAGATGTAATACTGATGGTACTGAGGTAGAATCAATTGTAGATCAAACAGGCATAGTTTTAGGTATTGCTGTTGATACCGTGCGTGATCTGATTTTTTGGGCAGACAATACAAACAAAAAGATATTCAGAGCGAATACTGATGGTACAGAGCAAACACTAATTTATTCATCAACTTATGCTGTATTTGATATTTATCTTGATGTAAAACGAGGATTTGTTTATTTTGATAATCGCACAACTGATGGAATACAGCGTATAAATTATGAAGGAGAAGGTTTGATTGATATAATTGATTGTAGCGGGGTGATAGGGGTTATTACAATTGACTTTGATGAAGATTTTATTTATTGGGTA
Source organism: uncultured Bacteroidales bacterium (assembly GCA_964579045.1). Classification (GTDB taxonomy): domain Bacteria; phylum Bacteroidota; class Bacteroidia; order Bacteroidales; family ML635J-15; genus Bact-19. Next base: position 2,306 of record CAZOHR010000258.1, read on the forward strand.
GAAAGGGAGAATGGTTTGATTGTTAGGGCATATCTTGATGGCACAAGCCGCACAGAATTGATAGACATTAATGGAACCCAGTTTTCTGGTCTCGACATTACCAAAAACCAAACCCCACCAGAAGCATTCTTTTCTAAGCTTGAAAACGAAAGCACATCTCTGATAAATGATCAGTTTGTAATTTATCCCAATCCCTCTAAGGAATTGTTTTTTATTGATCTTACCGAATACTGTCAGATTAGTATTTTCAATAATCTCGGACAGTTGGTTAAGACTGCAAAAATATCTTCTGGAGAGCCAGTAGATATTTCAAATTTTAAGACTGGAACTTATATTGTTTTTATTGAAACAAAGGATAGTAGAGGATACACTAAGCTTATTATTAAAAACGACTAAAAATTTATTAATTTATAAATCACTGCCATGAAAAAACTATTATTGTTGCTATTTTTTGCTTTGGTAATGCAGGCAAGCGCGTTTTCCCAAAACTATATTTTCTGGGGCGATTACGTAAATGGAAACGTTTACAGATCTGATCTTAATGGAGAGAATATTATCATTATTGCTACAGGACAGTATCAAGTTAGACAAGTAGCGGTTGATCAAGAGAATTTTAAAGTGTATTGGGCAGTAGGCACACAAGGAGCTAAATCTGCAAACTTTGATGGTTCCGATGTGAATGTCATTTTAAATTATGATGTGAATATAGGCAATATAGAGTTTGACTATCTTAATAACAGAATTTTCTTTACAGAGAATTTTCTTGGTACAATAAAATCTTGTAATCATGATGGAACTGATATTCAGCTATTGGTAAGCGGCACTGGTTTTTCTCAGGGAATTGCTGTTGACGGTGGTCGTAACTATATTTTCTGGTCAGATCAAGATTCGGGGAATATTTACCGTGCAAATACTGATGGGACTGATATTATAACAATTCTGGATACAGAGACAGCTATTTTTGATCTTGAACTTGATGTACGATTAAGGAAAATTTATTTCTCTGACAGGACAAATGACGAAATAAAAATTATGGATTATGATGGTACTAATGTGCAAACTTTGGTGAGTAGCAATGGTGTTATGGGTTCGATGAGCATTGATTTTGATGGAGAAAATATGTATTGGATTGAAAGAGAGAATGGTCTTATTCGAAAAGCGAAACTTGATGGCACTGACATCGTTGACTTGATTTACCAAGCAGGGAGTCAAATTGGTGGACAAGATATATCACAAAGTTATAGAATTGCGGATGCCGCAAGTCCTATCCCTACAAAAACAGATTTTGTTGTTTATCCCAATCCATGCAAAAATAAGTTCTATACCAATATTTGCAGAGATTCTCAAATAGGTATATTTAACAATCTTGGGCAACTAGTTGGTAAAACAACTGCAAAAGAAGGAGAGTCGATTGACATATCTGGATTTAAGAATGGAATCTACTTTGTTGTAATGTTTGGTGAAGAGTCAACTGAAATTTCCAAAATGATAATTCAGAACGACTAGAATAACTATTTAAGTTTGTAACTATTTAGTTTTCTAGTTTAATTTTGTTCCGCCGCGACGGATGTATTCGGTGTGGATTGCAGTAAGTTTGAGATTCTGCTGATTCTGTGAAAATCTGTAATCTGTAATCTGTAATCTGTAATCTGTGGATTATAGTAAGCTTAAGATTCTGCTAATTCAGTTCCGCCGCTGCGGATGTAGACGGTTTTCAGTAGTCCGTGTGGTTTGTTGTATGCATAAGATTCTGCTAATTTTTTCAAAATAGATAGCAGTATCCCCAAGAGCGTAGCTACTACGAAATCCCCCTACCAACTACCCCTACCAACTACAAAAAATGAATTCTAGTTTTAACTCAATACCTAAAAATCACCTAAGTTTTATAATTCTGCCTCCTCAAAAGAAAAAATAACAATATCAGAAGAGCCTTTATTACCATCGATCAAATCAAATAACTGATAGTCATTACCAGTTAAACTGTAGATTTCATTTGTGGTGTAACCAGATCCACTAATACGGTTAAATTGAGTAATATTAGTTATTTGTGGTGTGAAATCGCTAATATTTCCTTCGGGAGTGTACCAATGTCCAGCAATATGATTATACTCGGGCCAAGTCTCTCCCGCAATAATTACTTTTCCATCGTAGAAATTTATTGATTCTATTCTTTCGCCGCAATTTTGATTATCGCCATCACCTGTGAAGTAATTATATTGAGAAATTAGATTTCCAGAAAGATCCATTTTAAGTAAACAGCCATCGCCAAATTGCGACAAATCGTATTTTTCAAAACTGCCTCTGCCACCCACAAATAGTTGTGAGTTTATTACTCTAAGACATGAAATATTGTTTCTATCAGTTGGTTCGCCTTGGTATTTTTTACCCCATATATAATCACCTTCAGAATTTAGTTTTAATATCCCCATGTAAGTTGAAACACCTCTAAAATCGCAGGCAAGATACAAATCTCCGTTGTCGTCAATATCAATATCTGTAATTCTGTGAGCAGTACCCAAGGCAATCTTTTTGCACCAGTCAAAGCTGTCTCCATTAGCAGAGAATCGCAATAAAAGACCTGAGTTTGTTTCACCTTCCCAGCCACCAACATAAACCAGACCGTCGTCAGATGCTTTTACCGTATAGCCACGATCATTATATGTGTCCGATGGATCAAAGCCTAGGCAAGTGTTTTCGAGAACATCACCACTCCAAGCGTCCAGCATTAGTAAAAACACCATTGCTTCTTCAGTAGCGCTTCCAGCCCCAGTAGAGCCAGTAACATAAACTCTGTTATTATTCACATCCATGGCATAGGCACGGGCACTTCCCCTAGCCAAACCAGAATCGTCAGCTTCCCAGTTACTCTGCCACATTATATTACCGTAAGGATTTACTTTTATTACAAATACTTGATTATATCCTTGGGTACAGGTTCCAGCAATGTAGATGTTTCCAGCACCGTCGAGGCAAATGGAGCGGCTTCCTCCACCACCGTTTGCAACGCCATTTTCTGAAGGCGATGGGAAGAAATTGGTATAAGACGAACTAATAGTTTTTGACCAAATCAAACTGTCGTTTTGCAATGATACTTTTGTGAGATTTATCTTCTGAATATAGCTAGATCCACTCGAAGAACTAATAAAATACATGTTCCCGTTATTATCTACAACAGCTCCTGCAAAATCATCTGTTTCTAGTGTTCCCCATGCTTTTTCTGTTTTAAGTTCAAACTCCGCCAGTTTTTTTCCACCAGTTTCTAAAGGATCTGTTTCACAGGAGTTTAATATTACAAGTACACCGAAGAGACAAATTATTATAAATCTTGTTTTCATTATAAAAATATTAGAACGC
>CAZOHR010000259.1:0-5648 GCA_964579045.1 uncultured Bacteroidales bacterium
GGTGTTGGAATGTCAAATTTTTAATGGCTTACAAACTCAATTACCTTTAATGATGCTGAGTAAGAAAATCTGCTTTTATATTATCCTTTCACTTTTTCCGTTGTATATCTTTTCACAAGCTATTACTGCTGATAAGAAAATTAGCATTTGCCAAGGTTATCTTAGTCCGCAGGCAGCTCTAGATTTGATTGAGAAACAAGAGAATGTTACTTTTTCATACAATCCACAAAACTTTAAGTTACCAGCAGAAATCTACCTCTGCAAAAAAAACACATCTCTTCGCACAGTTATTGAAATAATTATGGGTCAAGGTGTAGATTTAATAATTGAAAAAAGGCACATAATTATAAAGCCAGCAAAGATAAAAGAAGTAGAAACCTTGATAAAGAAACCAAGGATTATAAAATTAAATGGGACTGTTGAAAATTCAATAAATGGACTTCCGGTTGATTCAGCAAGAATTCAAATTTATAATGAATGTTTCTATTCTAATCCATCAGGATATTTTTCGTTTAAGATCTCGACAGACTCAGATAGTATTTTAATGTTTATTGAAAGAGCCGGTTATACTGGATGTATTTCAACAACCTCGTCGAGCGACCAGTCGGTTCGAATATTTATGCAGCCAGAGACGGGTTACGATTACACATATATGCCCTCTGGTATAAAAGAAAAGAATCCTGAAATCGAAAACCATTGGCTTGCCGAGATAGTTGTAAGTGATAATCAAGTAAATCTAACAAAGAATCGTAAAAATCTGGTTGAGAAACAATATCAGTTCTCTGTTATTCCAAATGTGGGTACATACTTTAACGAAAGTGGGATGTGTCGCTTTAAACAATCATACAATGTATTTGCTGGATATGTTGGAGAAGTCGATGGTCTTGAGGTTGGACTTGGAGTAAATATTATCCGTTACGACTTAACTGGGGTACAAGTTTCGGGAGTAGCTAATATTGTTGGTGGTGAAGTTTCGGGCTGGCAATTAAGTACTGGAGCCAATGTAGTAGTTGGAAACTTTAAGGGAGCACAAACTGCCTCAGTTGCAAATACTACCTGGGGTAACTTCAATGGAATTCAGGCCTCGTCTGGAGTTAACCTTGTAAAATCTAAATTTCGTGGATTTCAAATTGCTCCTGTTAATCTTGTTGTTGACACTTTATTAGGAATGCAGATTGGTGTAGTAAACATTTGTGCAAAACCAGTAGTTGGAACCCAATTTTCGGCACTGGTCAACCTCGCTCCTCAGGTAAATTCGCTGCAATACTCTACTTTCTTAAATATTACTGGCGAAAACAATGCTCCACAAATTGGTGTAATGAATGTTTCAAAAAATCAAAAAAACCTACAATTAGGATTGTTTAACTTTGCCGACACTATTTCAGGAATATCAATTGGATTTCTCAGTTTTGTGAAGAAAGGATTCACACATTTAGATTATTCCCTCAATCTTGATGCATTCAGTTCAATTAAGTTTAAAACAGGAACTTGGAAATTTTACAATATTATTAGTGCATCGTTCCGACCAGATAAAGAACCTGATTTTGCTATAGGATACGGTTTTGGCTCACATTTCGATATTTGGAAAATGTTTGGCATTAACTATGACATTACTGCTTCGCAGATATTTGAGAACAACACATTTTTTCTCAATAATAACACGTTGGCACAGTTAAACTTAAATCTTAATTTCCGCATTGCGAAGCACTTTAGTTTATATGCTGGTGGACAATTCAATGCAATGTTTACAACAAATCTTGCCAACGATGCTATTAACTTCGAAAGTTCTATTCCGCCAACCAATACTTTCTTCGACAAGCAATACTCAAATATGCGTTGCTACATGTGGCCGAGTGTGGTTATTGGGGTAAGAATTTAGTAATTGTAATCATAGTTCCACTTTTTTCAACTTAACATGTATAGGCAAATCGGTTACGCTGATTCTCAAATTCTGCTAAACTTTGGGGATTACTGCTCACTTAAGCGAAACAAGGGTTAAGTATTTTTTATTTATCGAAAATCAAAAAGTTGAAAACCTTGCAATGTAAACCAGTGCAAGGTTTTAATATGGGTGGGCGGTGGTGTTGATAAGTTTTTAGTTTTGATAGAATAGAAAATATTAGTTTTTCACTTCAGGATTTTCTTAATCTGCTTTTAGTCGCAGGAAGCCTGATTTTCACTAAATCGTCATAAATATTCTTTAACTCCGCCAATTCAGTAAATTGGTTTATTAAATAATAGGGATATTTTAATTCAACAGTAAAATTATCATTCTGTAAAACTTCTGATATAAGATTTCCAGCTTTATCAAATTCAAAACTTAGTTTGGAAAATTTTACAAGATAATGATCTCCTTCAATTTCATAATAAGATGATTTGAAAATATATTTACCATTTCTTTTATAGGTGAAAGGTATCTTAATGAAATTTCCAGAGACAGAAATACCATTGCAAAAATTAGGGTTCAAATTTACAGAATCTAAATTATCTAAAATTCTATAAAATGAGTATGTAATATATGCAGAGTCAATAGCATAATTTTTCCTAACAAAGTCAACATATACATAGATTGAATCATTTTCGCTTTGCGCAAAAATCTCTATAAAACTATTTGTATTCTCTACTTTAGTGTTACAATATTTGTTAAGATAGCAAAGCCCTCCTTTTTCAAAAAGTCCAGAATACTGAATTTCGTTGAGAGTATCATATATTACAAAATTCCCATCAGCAAATCCATTTCTGTAGCTACATTCATTAATCAAACTATTGTTAAAGTAGACCTCTTCTTTACCGTTGATTTTATTATTTGTCCAACATCTTTTATATTTAAAAATATCTTCATTAACGTAATTATAATCTACAGATGTTTTTTCTTTGTTATCATTATATAGATAATATATTTTTTTAATTCTATTATATTCATCAAATTCCTTGTAGAATTTACCACTGTGACAACAAAATGAAATTACCTGCATTTTGCCTTTGTTATTTTTAGAGTCTCCAAAAGATACTTTTAAAATAAAATCACTTTGAGTTATACAGGCTTTATCGTAATCCGAATTATTGTTACAAGCAATTAGAATTACAGATATAAAAGTTAGTATTTTTAATAATATTTTGCTGGTTTGCATAAAAGTAATATTACTTATGATAGTATTTAAAATAATTGTCAACAGACATAGCGACATTTTTCATTCTGATAGAATCAAAGTTTCCACCTAGCCCCCCAGCACCGCACGATTGAATCGTGTTGATTAATAATCCAATCAGCAAACACGATGCAATCGTTCGGCAGCTGGGGGCGTCGCGAAGATAATGAATTTTTGTTAACAAAAATAAATTCCAAAAAACAAATAAAACAAATTACAAAAAATACAAATTACAAAAAATACAAATAACAAAAAATACAAATAACAAAAAATACAAATAACAAAAAATACAAATAACAAATAAAACAAATTGCAAGTTCTAATTCTCGAGATTTGGAATTTGTGATTTGGAATTTGGAATTTGTGATTTGGAATTTGTGATTTATGATTTGTGATTTGGAATTTGTGATTTGGAATTTGTGATTTGGAATTTGTGATTTGTGATTTGGAATTTGTGATTTGGAATTTGGAATTTGGAATTTTTTACCGATTCTGCTAGTCTCTGGAGATTGCTCATGCGCGTTGCGCTGATACACCGCGGCGGAGTCGAAGCGAGCTCACCACCAAAAGGCGGTTTGGTTGCTTCGCCAAACAAAATAGAATTATTTAATAAGAAAAAAAAATCTTCCACTAGGGGTATTTTCTTTTATGGTTGTCCTAAGATTGAAAACATAAATTTTAATACAATGAAAAGAAAAATCTTAACAATCTCAGCAGTCATAATATCTGCAACAATACTAAGCTTAAGTTCATTTGCTCAGGATGCTGGTCGTAATAATGGTGACGACTATCAAACACTAATTGGTAGAGACAAAAACATGTCACATGGCTTTTATGGTGGCTTCGAATTTGGTTATACACAAGTTGCAGATAGAAACGCAATGCTAACTGGCTTTACTGCAGCTTGGGTTGTCGACCACACTTTGGAACTTGGTATAGTAGGTAAAGGATTTGTAACAAATCCACTTCCTGATATGCTACTCGATAATCAGAACTACCTTTATACTGGAGGTTATGGAGGGTTCCATGTTGCTGCAACAATCCTAGGTCATAAACCTATAAATGTATCTTTTCCAGTAACAATTGGCGCCGGTGGCATATCCTACTTACGTTCTCAATACACTGGATATTACGATGAATTTTATCCTGAAAGTTATTATGCATTCTTTGTGATTGAGCCGGGCGTAGAATTGCAGTTAAATATGACTAGATTTTTTAGACTCTCAGCTGGTGTTAGTTATCGCTACACGTCCGACATTTACCTTATTTATTCTGATGTGGACGCACAACCTGTTGCTAGTCCTTCTATTTTAAGAGGCCTCAACATGGGAATAAAATTAAAATTCGGAAAATTTTAAACATTAAACATTTGGCAATTTATTGCAACTGACAATGATTGCCGCAAAATTTATAGTAGTAATTAATTATTTAGGTATCATGGCAAAACTAAAATCAATTTTGTAATCGGTAAAATTTGTAATCGGTAATCGGTGAGATTGCATATTCGCTATCGCTTATTGAGATTACACTTTTGTTTAAAAAGGCAGAATCTCGAGTTTACTAAAATTTCCCGATTACAGATTACAGATTACAGATTACAGATTACAGATTGACAACTACACCAGAGACCTAAATAGTTATAATAATAATTAATTAAAAAAGAAATAGTATGAAAAAGTTAATTTTGATTGGTGGAATTCTTGCAGGATGTATGATTTTATTTAGCTCCTGCGCTTACGAACATGGTGGTATAAGAGGTTATGGTCCTTCAATTGATACGGTTGTTGACGTTGATTATGTGACAGGAATAGAGCTTGATGGTTCTATGGATATCGAAATAATACCGTCTGATACCTTTAAGGTTGTTATTGTTGCTCAGGAGAATATTGCAAAACTAATAATTATTGAAGAAATTGGTGACATTGCAAAGGTTAGCTATCGTCCACACATTAATGTTATTCCTACCGATGTTGCTAAAGTAGTTTTCTATATGCCTGAGTTATATTCGGTATCTTTGGATGGGTCAGGAGATATTTTTGTTTACGAAACTTACGAATCTGATGAAGTCTTTGAAGCAAAGATTAACGGTTCAGGTAACATTACTCTCGATGAAATAATATGCGATAAGCTAGAAACAACAATAAATGGTTCTGGAGATATAGAAGCATCGGTAGTTGCAAATAATATGGAGACTGTTATTCGTGGCTCTGGGGACATTAGCTACAATGGCAATTCGGCAAATCACACAATCAGAATTTCGGGTTCAGGAGACGTAGATGCTTTCGATTTATTAACAGAAACCACTTTTATTGAAATCTCTGGAAGTGGTGATTGTTTCGTTTGGGCAGATACACTACTTGATATCTATATCTCGGGTAGTGGCAACGTAACTTATAAAGGCAATCCTCAAATTAATATCGAAACTCCAGGCTCAGGAAATGTAAATTCTTGGAAGTAGAAGCTCAAATCCAATATACTCTCCCAAAACCGCTTGATGGA
>CAZOHR010000260.1:0-362 GCA_964579045.1 uncultured Bacteroidales bacterium
TATCATAATCACTAGTCCATTCCAAATCCTGACCTTTGTATCCCTTCTCCCTATATGAAGGACCCGTTTCCGCATTAAAAGCTAATAGCAGTGATCTCAGCATTTCGTTTTTCTGACCAATATAGCGATATAAGGGGACAAAATAATCCTGAAACTCAAAAACTTTAAATGTTTTACGGCTATTGTAGTATGACTGACTAAACAGCATATAAGGCAATGCTTGGGTGTAGTTATAATATCCCTCCTCCTGCTCAAAAAAGAATAAATCTCCAGAAACAATTATGTACTTTGGTTTTTTATTGTAGTTAAAATACTCAGTATGCCTGAAATATTGAAATGTAAAATTCAGCCCGTCCATTCCA
>CAZOHR010000260.1:372-5638 GCA_964579045.1 uncultured Bacteroidales bacterium
TTTAAGGCTATCTTCCAGAATATCAGGGCTAAAGTGTATCCACGCTCTGGAAGAACCGTATATCGCAATCTCTGCATCAATTTTGCCTCGATAAATATCTTCCCATACCAAATATTCACCTGCTACATGTATCCGCGATTTTTTTAGATAGTGACTTATAAAAATATCTAATGGCCATGATATCAGTAGTATAATTACTAAAAAAAACGAGAGTCTTTTTAAGAACCTAATCAGCAGAATATTTTCTTGTTTTTTATCCATAAAGTTAAAAAAAGACTCATTTCTTTTTTTAGAGGGATTTTCCCTAATTTTTAAAAGCTAAAGTTGTCAAAAATAGTCTTTAATAAAACAATTCGCAATAATTCAAAATTGGCTCAATCAAAATCAGTTTTTATTCATTAAACTCTTCACTCTATCATAAACTGGTGGATGTGAATATGATAAAAACACAACCAAAGGATGAGGAGTAAGATTTCCCATATTCTGCGAGCTAAGCTTTTTGAGTGCCGAAATCAACGAGTCTGCCAATCCGTACTTAGCTGCAAAGTTATCTGCTTCGAATTCAGCTTTTCTACTAAAAACAGACGAAACAATTCCCAATATTGAAGTAAGTGGAGAATAAATTATTCCGAACGCGATTGCGGCAATGTGAAAACCAGCCTCATCAACACCCAAAGCTTGAGATAAAATATCGCTGCCAGCAAAAAGTCCAAAAATATAAAGAGTTACTCCAGTTTCAATTATTGATGCAAACATTGATTTGTAAATATGTTTGTGTTTAAAATGTCCTACTTCATGAGCAAGCACAGCCAGAATTTCGTCAGTAGTCATTTCGCTGATTAGAGTGTCGTACAAAACGATTCTCTTTTTTGGTCCCATACCGCTGAAGTACGCATTTGCCTTGGTTGACCTCTTGGATCCGTCAATTACAAATATTTTGGAAATATTAAATCCTGCTTTCTGACCAAAATCCATTATTGCAGTTTTCAATTCACCTTCTTCTAGCGGAGTTTGTTTATTGAAAAGTGGAACAATTAAAACCGAATAAAACATATTCATAAATAATGAAAATGCAATTACCACTAGCCATGCATATAGCCAGAATAACTCGGGGTCAAGTTTATAAATCCACAAAATTATTGCAAAAAGCCCCCCTCCTATTATTCCACCTAGCAGCCAGCCTTTTATTTTGTCTAAAACAAAAACTTTTGGTGTAGTTTTGTTAAAACCGTATTTGTTTTCAATTACAAAAGTGTCGTAAACCGCAAATGGAGTACTCAACAAATCAGAAGCAAACATAAGCATTGCAAAGAAAAGAATAGGTTTTAAAATAAAATGATCGCTTATTTGTCCAGCTAGATTATCTGCAAAGGCAAATCCACCAAAAACCAACATCGAAATTATGAGAATAAAACTAAATGTGCTGGTAATAATGCCAAAACGATAATTCTCAAGTTTATATTCCTGCTGTCTGCGATATTTTTTCGCATCGTAAACATCTTTCAGAATTTCAGGAACTGGCTTATTAAACCAGCTAGCATTCAAATAATCCAAAATCTGATCTGAAAAAAATCCAAAAATTACTATTGTGAGAATTATTGCGTAAAGAATTTCTGCTGTCATTTTGTTTGTGATTTAAAAATTTACTTCATCAGTTCGTACAACTCATACGTGTTAATAATTTGGATGCTTTTTGCATCGGCACGAATAAGATTGTCGTTATGCATTTCGCGAATAGCCCGTCCGAGTGATGGCCTAGTAACTCCAAATAATTCTGCTAGTTTTGCTTGTGAAAGTGGAAGTACCACATTATTCGTATTGTTGTTTTTTGCAAGATTCAAAATGTAAAAAGCAAACTTTCCCTTAATACTGTGGAATGACAAAAATTTCAGTTTCTGTGACAAAAATTGAGCTCGCCCCGATACATTATTCATGAAATTTATCAATAAACGATCGCTCTTCTGCATCATTTTAACAAATTCTGGTTTAGGGATTTTGATAACTTTTGTTTCTGTTTGAGAAATAATATTTACCGGAAATTGATTATTCATTCCGAAAATAAAGGCTGGGGCTAATGGTCTGGGGCTCTCTATTTCTTCAATAACAATTGTTTTACCCGAAAAATCAACCATATCGCCTCTTGCTGTACCTTGAACAACAATCATTAAATGCTCAACCTTTTCATCTTGATATGCAATTATATCTCCAGAAGCATATTCCTTTGTTTGATAAAAGATTCCTTCGAATATTTTATCAATTTCAGTTGCTTCTATCCCACGAAACAAAGGACATTGGGTAAGGATTTGATTCATATTTAGGTATTTTGGTACAAATATAACAATTATTTTTTATTTTGTAACATATGTTACACTAGTGACATTAAAAAGCCCCGTATTTTTGTCTCAAAATTAGAATAAAATTTAAACTTATGATACGCGAAATTGTAAAAATAGACGAAGAAAAATGTGACGGCTGCGGACTATGCATTCCGAATTGCCACGAAGGAGCCTTACAAGTTATAGATGGCAAGGCAACTTTGATAAGTGATCTTATGTGCGACGGACTTGGTGCATGTCTAGGACACTGTCCTCAGGGAGCCATTACCATTGAAAAACGTGAAGCGGCACCTTATGACGAAGTTGCTGTTGTTCAAGACATACTGCCAAAAGGTAAAAATGTGATGATAGCTCATCTGAAACATTTGAGAGATCACAACGAAAATGAGTTTTTCAAACAGGCAATAACATGGCTCGAAGCAAATCGCACATCACTCCCATTCGACTTAAACGAGGTAAAATCTGAAGTACACAAAGCTTTTGCAGCAAAACCAGGAGCTTCGGCCTGTGGTTGTCCAGGATCGGCAGAAAAAACTTTTAACGCTACGCCAATTTCTGTTAGTCACAACACCGGAGATGTTCCATCGGCACTAACACATTGGCCTGTACAAATGCATCTTATAAATCCAAATGCTCAACATTTTCAAAATTCTGATCTGGTTTTAGCTGCAGATTGTGTTGCTTTTAGCATGGGGAATTTTCACTCAAAATTTCTAAAAGGAAAAACTTTAGCAATACTTTGTCCAAAGCTCGACTCAAATATGAATGTATATGTCGAGAAAATAGTATCGCTTATTCAAGATGCTAAAGTAAATACTATAAGTGTTGTGATGATGGAAGTCCCATGTTGCGGAGGACTACTACGTCTCGTTAGCGAAGCAATGCAAATCGCAAAACGAAAAGTACCCGTAAAAGCAGTGATTGTATTGGTATCGGGAGATGTTTTAAATGAGGAATGGATTTAGGTTGAGGAAGTGCCTAGAGTGCCTAAAGTGCCTAGAGTTCGGAGTTGGTAGTTGAAAGTTGGTAGTTTGTTAAGAAATATTGACCCTATTACTGTCCTCAGCAGAAGCCTTTGACGGCTCTGCCCCCCATCATCCCATCATTCCAACATTCCAATTACAAAGTTCGGAGTTGTGAGTTAAATAAAATAAAAATTAACAATTAAAAATAGGAGAAAAAAATTATGTCAATGTTTTGTTATCAATGTCAGGAAACAGCTAAAGGAACTGGCTGTACAATTAAGGGTGTTTGTGGAAAGACAGACGAAGTTGCGAACATGCAAGACCTACTAATTTATGTTACAAAAGGGGTTTCTATCTATGCTCAAATTGCAAGAGAGAATGGTGTCGAATCAGAAAAAGTTAATCACTTTGTGTTTGATGCTTTGTTTGTAACAATTACCAACGCAAATTTTGACTATGACGCAATTGTAGCCAAGGTTAAAAATGGATTAAAAGTTCGTGAAGGACTGAAAAATGAACTAGTAAAAGCAGGGATCTCAATTCCTGAGAAACTTCATTCAAGTGCAACATGGAGCTCAGATTCTGTTGAGGAATTTGAAAGAAAATCAAAAATTATCGGAGTATTGTCAATTGACAATGAAGATGTACGTTCTCTAAAAGAGCTACTAACATACGGAGTAAAAGGTATGGCAGCATATGCAGAACATGCATTCAATCTTGGCTACAACAACAACGAAATTCACGCTTTTATGCAAAAAGCGCTTGTTGCAACAACCGAAGAAAAAACTGCTGACGAGCTAGTTGCATTGGTTCTCGAATGCGGTAAATTTGGTGTGGATGTTATGGCATTGCTCGACAAGGCAAACACAGAATCGTACGGAAACCCCGAGATTACTGAAGTAAATATTGGAGTAAGAAACAAACCAGCAATTCTTATCAGTGGACATGATCTTAAAGATTTGGAAGAATTACTTGCACAAACAGATGGTACTGGAGTAGATGTTTACACTCATTCCGAAATGTTGCCAGGTCATTATTATCCAGCATTTAAGAAATACGAACATTTTGTGGGCAACTATGGCAATGCTTGGTGGAAACAAAAAGAAGAATTCGAAACATTTAATGGTCCAATTCTCTTCACTACCAACTGTATTGTTCCACCTATGGAAAAAGCAACTTATGCTGACAGAATCTACACAACTGGTGCATCTGGACTTGCAGGCGCAAAACACATTCCTGCTCGCGAAAACGGAAAAACAAAAGATTTTTCAGAAATTATTGAACACGCAAAAAGATGTGCTTCGCCAATTGAAATCGAAACAGGTAAAATTGTTGGTGGATTTGCTCATAATCAGGTTATTGCTTTGGCAGATAAAGTTGTTGACGCAGTAAAGAGCGGTGCAATCCGTAAATTCTTTGTTATGGCAGGTTGCGACGGCAGAATGAAGTCTCGCGATTACTACACCGAATTTGCAGCAAAACTTCCAAAAGACACAGTAATACTTACTGCTGGTTGTGCAAAATATCGATACAACAAACTAGAATTAGGTGATATCGGCGGAATTCCAAGAGTGTTAGACGCTGGTCAGTGTAACGACTCTTACTCTCTTGCTGTAATTGCTCTTACTCTGAAAGATGTTTTCAAACTCGATAACGTTAACGATTTACCAATTGCTTACAATATTGCATGGTACGAACAAAAAGCTGTTATAGTATTGCTTGCTCTGCTTTCGTTAGGTGTTAAGAATATTCATTTAGGTCCAACATTGCCAGCATTTTTATCTCCAAATGTCGCTAAGGTTCTTGTCGAAAACTTTGGGATTGCAGGAATAGGAAGTGTTGATGAAGATATGAAACTTTTTCTTGACTAAGCTGTTAAGAAGGCTAAAGCCGTCAAGAGGCTGCGCCGGAAAATGCTTCGCGTCAGAAGGCTGAAGCCGTCATTTGCTGCGCGAAAGGAGGCTG
>CAZOHR010000261.1:0-5594 GCA_964579045.1 uncultured Bacteroidales bacterium
ATAAAAATGGAAGACATAGTGCGTTTACAAGGAAATGGAAATTTTACGGATATCTTCCTCAAAAACGGATCAAAAAAGATGGCATGCCGATTCTTGAAACACTATTCCGAAATATTGCCACATCCTTTTATCAGGGTACATAAATCTCATATTATTAATCTCGATTATGTGGCGTCCTTTAACCGTAGCCTTGGTGGTTACGTGGTTTTGCACGATAAGAAAGAAGTCTACATCTCACCTGGTTATAAAGAGGAATTTTTGAAGTGGTTTAAATAATCTTACAAAAAAAGCGTTATAAGTGGCCAAAATTGCACCGCTACCTCACGATTGCATCGTGTTGTACCACCGGTGATTTAGTTAAATCTTATAATTTAGTCCATTTCTTATATTTAAGCACAAAAAAGTTTATTGAATAATAAAACTTTACTAAATTTGATTTGTTAAACAATCATGCATTGAGCCGAAACTACAAATTCCATAATCCAGAAGGTGTATATTTCATAAGCTTTGCGGTTGTGGAGTGGCTAGATGTCTTTACCAGAAACGAGTATAAGCAGATTGTTATCGACAGTATATATTATTGTCAGAAAGAAAAAGGGATGGAAGTATTTGCTTGGTGTATTATGACTAATCATGTTCATTTAATTTTCAGAATAGTAAATGATCTGTTGCCAGAAAATGTAATAGGTGACTTTAAGAGGTTCACGAGCAAGGAGATTGTTAGGCAAATTACAGAGAACCCTCGTGAGAGTAGAAAAGAATTTTTACTTTCAGCCTTTAAAGATGCTGCATCAAAACAAGCCAATGTTCAAGGTAACCAGTTTTGGCAGCATGATAATCATCCGATTGAACTTTGGAGTCCTAAAGTTACCCAGGAAAAGATAAACTATATACACCAAAATCCGGTAGAAGCAGGATTGGTTTACCATGCCGAAGATTATGTTTACAGCAGTGCAAGAGATTACAGCGGCGAAAAAGGATTGTTGAATGATGTTATAGTTGTTCGTTAAGTAATACTACCAATTTATTTACTATTTTTGAATTATGATAAATGATGAAATCAACAAAGTAATTCTAGTAGAAAAAGATAGTGCCCCCACACGATGCAATCGTGCGGTAGCGGGGGAAACGGAGCAGTTGCTCAAGGCCAAAAAGGTTAAGCTTTCGCGATATGATATATTGCAAATCTACATGGCGCTGGGAGGCGTTCCACACTATCTTGATAAAATTATTCCAGGTGAAAGTGTCTCTCAGTTAATCAACAGATTATGTTTTGAAAAGAACGGTTTTCTACGAACAGAATTTGAGAATGTTTTTGCGTCACTTTTTGCACATTCCGATAATCATGAAAGAATCATTAGGGTGTTGGCCGCTGTTAGAAAAGGAATGACCCGAAATGAGTTGTTGCAGAAAAGCAAATTGTTGTCTGGTGGAAGATTGTCCAAAACACTTTCAGAGCTAGAAGAATCTGGTTTTATTGAACGTTATACTCCATATAAAGGTCAAACAAATTCGGTGTACAGGCTTTCAGATGAGTATTCTATGTTTTATTTGAAGTTTATTGAAAAAAGCAAGCCCGACACATCAGGTGTTTGGATTAAAATGCAGGGGCAGTCATCATTTAAAATTTGGTCAGGGTTTAGTTTTGAAACAATTTGCATTAAGCATATTGATCAAATTAAAGCGGGATTGCAGATTGCCGGAATAAACTCGTATCATGGAAGTTGGATAAGTAAGGGACTAGAGGATAATCATCAGATAGATTTATTAATTGACAGGGATGATAATGTGATTAATCTTTGTGAGATCAAGTTTTGTAATAGTGAGTTTGTTTTAAATAAGTCATACGCAAAAGAGATAATTAATAAACAAAATACATTCAATAAAGAAGTTAAAAACAAAAAGGCAGTGTTCCTTACTTTTATTACGACATACGGAATGACGAAAAATACCTACAGACAGCAATACGTGCAGAATGAACTCACTATGGATTGTTTGTTTAATGCGTTATAAGTGGCCAAAGTTGCTAAAAAAGTAGTAATCTTGGCCACTTATAAGCCAATTGCTTACGCGCTTATTGCTAGAGAAAACCAATTCTACTCCTTCGTAAATCCTTTGCTTACTTTTTCATCTCCAATTACAATGTTCAAAATATAATTTCCCTTGGCCAGTTTGCTGATGTCAGTTTTGAAAATGCCGCCAGTTACATCATCAGATAAAACTAGTTGTCCGGCTTGATTATAAATTTCTACCTTAGCAGTATTGCCTTGCCAAGACGATAATTCGACTGTAATATCGTTACTCGAAGGATTTGGGTAAATCCTTATGTTTGTCTCTTCTTCTGATACTATTTTTGATGAATTTTCGATTGTAATAGGATAGGAGATAGGCTTACAATTATTTCCAGATATTACCAATTGCGCATTACCAATTTCAGTAAATGCAGGTTCAATGTTTATTGTGGCATTACCATCAATATCAGTTATTCCAATGCCATGTATAATTCCATTTTTAAGGATTACACAATTTAGATTTGCAGCCGCTATTAAGTTGCTGGTAACATTAAGACTTGTTGACAGTGCATCAATTTGTAAAACATTTTCATAATCGGTAACAATTGAAATAGGTTCCTGAGTCCAAACTGCCAGTGATGGGTCTCCTAAGATATTTAAATCATAGAAATTCCACTTAAGCGCACCTTCTTCCCATTGACCTGGAGCTGTAATCCAAGGTGCAGTGTTAATCTTGGCAATCATAAATGCTTCTCCCAGATTATACAATTCTTGGTGATACAAAGCATCCATCATTTCGCGATGCAAATGAACAGCTGGTCCTTCGGTCTGCCCTTCGTTAAACCAGCCGAATCTAGAATTGCCGATTGTAGCTACAGCAAAATTGTTGATGCAAACCATTCTCTCCAAAATGCAATCATCATAATCAAACGCTCCACAAACACAACCGTGAGAATGAAAAATGGTGTAATTATGATCAATTCCATTTGCTCCAGAGAAGTTCTCATCGGTAATATCTTCATTATACATAAACGAAACATAATTGTAATCAGCGTGTCCAACATGATGAACGTATTGTTTTCCAGAGTTAACAGCTGCCATAAAACTTTGTGCATCCCAGTATTCTACATCATCATATAGCCTTTCAATGTTGTATGTTTCTGGAACTCCCCATGTTTCGTAGCCATTATCAGTTTGATGTCCAATAAGCATTTCGAGGTAGTCTGAACCATATGTTATTGGATCTTCCCACAATGCTTCACCAGCAAAAAGAGCATTGTTAAACTCTCCTAGCACAGGATTGTTTTGATAAGAAATTGTTTTATGAATCATGATATCAAGTTCTTCGCTATTCTGAATTGGAAAACGACCTACTGCAACTTCGGGCAAAAAATCTTCTTCTCCAGTTTCGCCCCATTGGCTGTCATTGTCACTATTCCAGTTGCCATCGAGAGCCGAGTAATATAAATCAGATGGAATACTAAAATCTTCATATCCTTCACCAGAACTAACATACCCATAAAATCCCCGACATGGTACATATTCACTATCACCTCCCAACAAAACAAAACGTATATGGTGATCTTGATACTCATCAATTATATAATTGCGAATTCTTTCCTGCAAATCGTCTCCAATCATGCCAGTGTCTATATCTTCAATGCTTATTATCTTGGATTTTAAACCTCTAAGCAAATAAAAATTGGTAAGTTCCTCAAAAGCAGGAATAAAATATTCGGGAGTAACTATTAAAATTTCATAATCATCAGTGCCTACTTTAACAAACGGATATTCCTTCAACATTTCTTTGTTCTGAGCAAAGTCAGCTATTCGTGACAAAATACCATCGTTACTACAAATGTTTTCTAACGATTGTTCGGATTGTTCCGAAGCTTCTGTTTTTATGCGAATTGTAACTTTCTGAAATATGCGGATTTCTCCAGTTACGGGATTGTATCTTACAGGTGTGAACGAAGAAATGGCAAATGCATATCCATTTAAATATTGAGTAAGCAATTCGCCTGTTTGAACTGTAGGGTATAAAGTATTCGAACTATATATCTGATCATTTTTTTGTAAGTGAAAAATGCCTGGCTGCGAAATAGGTTTTGATGCTTGCTGAGGATAAATTTCTAATTCAGAGGATAAAACCAACTCGTCTTCTCCGATGAACTCAATGGATACTGCTTTTTCTCCAGGAGGCAACAGCAACTTTATAGTCTGATATGGCAATGATGGCTCACCAGTTTTGCCAAATGACATTGAGTTATTTAAGCTAATTGTGTTGTAGTCGCCAATCTTAGATATTTCTGGGTTGCTAAAAGTGTATGTTTTTTCAATTGACTGTGCGAAAATAGCTGTTGTGAAAAGGATTGAGAAAAAGAGTGGAATAAATTTTTTCATATTTATCATTTAGAAATTTGCAATCAAAAGTTTTGTCAATATCATTATGACGCAAAAGTAGAATATTAGTTGCAAATGGAATAGCCGTTTTTTTTAATAAATGAAAAATCCTAATTATTTAGGTCTATAGGTTTAATTTTGTGAGTGGTAAAAGTGGTAAGCGGTATGCTGTAAGCCAACGGCCACCAATTACCCTCAGATAGTAAATATTCAGGAGAATCTCATTTATATAAATGCGTTTTTAATTCTTTAAAATCCTAACTTCTGTTCTTCGGTTTGATTGTCTTCCTTCAGGGGTTTCGTTAGTAGCAACTGCTTGTGTTTCGCCATAACCTTTTGCACTGACTCTGGTTTTGTCTATGCCCTTCGATATAAGGAAATTTCTCACAGATTCTGCTCTTTTCTGCGACAGTACTAGATTGGCTTCGTCTTCGCCAACATTATCGGTGTGCCCAGCAATCTCAATTATGGCATTTTTGTGAATTTTCATAAAATCAAATAATTGGTTCAATTCTATGTATGAGGCCTGTGTAAGATCTGGTTTTCCTGTTTCGAAATAGACATTGTCAAGAGTAAATACTCGTGGTAATTCTATCATTATGTCGATAGTGAAAAACAATCCTGACTGTTTTGGATCAAGAGCAGGGATTGTTAATTCTGTGTAATCTTGCTCTTTATTAAATCCCTTCACTTTTATTAGGTAGGTTTGAGAATATGGCAACTCCACTGCAAATTTGCCTTGGTCATCGCTGATTACTTGTACCACTTTTTTTGTTTTTATGTTTTCGAATAAAATAATCTCACCAACTTTTATATTCTTCTCAAAATCGGTTATTACTCCATCAACCTTTGCGGTGTTACTTGTATTACTAACCTGAGCAAACAAAGTGTTCGAAAATACTAGCAGTATTATTAAATAGAATGTTGCATTTAAGTTTTTCATATTATTGTGGTATTAAGGTTTTTTATTGTCTAAGTTTTTGATTATCCACAGTCTTCAAAATATAACGACTGTAATGAACCATGTATTGCTTTGTTGTAATAATTAACAAATCCTTTTACTAGAATTTTATCCTCTAATTTTATCAAGTAAGCGATTTAATTCAGAAATTTCTTCAGCGTTAAGGTTTTTTAGCATTCTATCTTCTTGAGAAATGCAATCTTTCATGTTTTCTATTA
>CAZOHR010000262.1:0-5553 GCA_964579045.1 uncultured Bacteroidales bacterium
GATTGTTAAAAAGCTTGAGACTAAGATTTTTTTTAAATTTTTGTCATGTACTAAGTTGCTGAGTATATAATCTTTAGACTAATAATATATATATGAAATAAAAAATAATGACAAATGGAAAAAAAAGTTATTAAAAAATCAAGGAGTACTTCTGCGAGTAGGTCGAAAGTAAGAAAAGCTGTGAAGAAGGCTAGCTCTAAACCTAAAAAAGATACCCCTGTGAAAAAGTCTAGCACAACTCCTAAAAAAGTCGCTCCAGTCAAAAAGACTAGCGCTACTCCTAAAAAAGATGTGGCAGTGAAAAAGTCTAGCACAACTCCTAAAAAAGTCACTCCAGTAAAAGAAACTAGCACAGGCCCTAGAAAAGTCGCTTCAGTGAAAAAACCTAGCACCACACCTAAGAAAGAGTCAACTGTAAAAAAGACTAGCATTATTCCGAAAATGTCAAGTACTGTAATTAAATCTACATCACATAAATCACAACTGTCAAAAACAAAGAAATAATGGCATACACCAAACCTAAATACAATGAAAGTGTTTTCGTAAATTGTCCTTTTGATGAAGATTATAAACAAATTTTTCAATCATTGATATTTTGCATTTATTATTGTGGGTTCTTCCCAAGGTCTGCATTAGAAGATAATACGGCAACTGAAAATAGATTAGAAAAAATCTATAAAATGATTGACGAATCAAAATACGGTATTCATGATTTGTCAAGAGTCGAAGTGGATATAATTAATAATCTCCCGAGGTTTAATATGCCATTTGAATTAGGCTTATTTCTTGGGTGTAATAAGTATTCAGAATCGAGAAAACAGAAATTGAAAAAATGTATGATTGTCGATACAACCCCACATAGGTTTAAAATGTCATTATCTGACATGGCTGGAATTGATGGGTATGGACATAGCAATAATCCATCTGAAGTGATAAAAGTAGTTAGACATTGGTTGCAAGTTTCATCAAAGAAAGCAACTATACCATCTGCAATAATTATAAGAGATGCATATAATTCCTTTTTCGAAGAATTACCAAATATTTGCACTACGCTGAACTGGGATATTAATGATCTAGGCTATAATGAGTTTGTAACAACAGTTGAAGAATGGATTGACCAAAACAAGTAGGATTAGTTTTACGATTGCTTATAAAAATAAAAGGAAGATAAATGGATATGTTCATATGAGTTCTATTTGTAAATCCTCCCT
This sequence comes from uncultured Bacteroidales bacterium, assembly GCA_964579045.1. Taxonomy (GTDB): domain Bacteria; phylum Bacteroidota; class Bacteroidia; order Bacteroidales; family ML635J-15; genus Bact-19. The sequence goes on from CAZOHR010000262.1 coordinate 1,212, forward strand.
CACATTCTCACCCAATCCAAATAATCCTCTTCCACACTATATAGCCCAAATATCTCACGTTTTAGGCGAACAAGATTTATTACATCCTCCATATTGTATTTAAGGACTTGTGGTTTTTTGTATGGGTTTTTCCAGTCTTCGGCTAGTTTAAAGATGTTGGATTTGTATTGGCGCTGTGAGCGTTTTATTTCCAACATTTTCCATAGTCAACTCAGATTTTCAATCCAAGTATCAGCCTTATGCCCTAAACTCCAATTTACCACAAAATTATCAATCTCACTTAGATAGCATCACAACCCCCAACTCTCCCACTACCCACAAATTAATCTCCACAAAATTCTTATTTTTGATTTCGACATTTTGAATGCGGAAATCAGTTTTAGATAAAGCGACTTTTGCATCTGGCGATTCAAAAAGATATGTGTTTTCGGTTTGATTTAGGGTGAAAATTTGATTATCCTTTTTAAAATGCAGACTTGCACCATCGAACCAATAACCTTCGGCTGCATTATAAAACGATTCCTGCGTAAGATACAGTTTTGGTTTTTCTTTGTATGGTGCTGAGTTGGTTGGACAGAAGGTATTGCAGTTGCCGCACTCGTTGCAGAAGTTAGCGATGTTTATAATTTGGTGTCTTTGCTTTACTTCGAAAATGCCGTCTTCGACAATTTGGTAGTTTCCGTTGCCGGAGTTAACTACTTTTTGGAGATTGTACTTGATTGGCTCAATCTCGTAACTGCGGTTTGCAAAGTTGGGACATACTGTTGTGCAGATATTGCAAATTTCGTCGCAGTAAAGGCAGCGTGAGGCTTCGGCAACTATGGTTTTTTCGTCAAGAGTTTTGCTGATTAACTTAAAGTTTTGCCTGTCGTTAAGTGGCGATTCCCAGATTTCGGCTGCTGGAATGCGCTTTGCACGCTTGAGCATCAACTCATTCTTCGAAATCTGTTTGTCTGTTGTAATTTTTGGTATTTCGAGATTTAATTGTGCTTTACGAATAATCTCTTCGGCTGTGCGTCTGCCGTCCGAAATTGCAATAATTGCAGTTGCGGCATTGCGCTTTGCATCACCACCAATAAAAATATTCTCAAGCTTTGTTTGGTAACCATCTTGGTTCGACTTTAACAAATCGTTGGAGATAAAATCAATATCTGTGCTTTGTCCTAAAGCGGGAATAATAGTGTCGCATACAATCTCAAATTCGGAACCCGTTACTTTTACAGGTTTTGGTCTTCCAGATGAGTCAAAACCTGAAAGTTCCATTTTTGAACAAACTAAGGCTGTAACTTTTCCGTTTTCGCTTAAAACTTTTTCGGGAGCCACAAGCTCGATAATTTGCATTCCTTCTTCGAGCACGGCTTTTATCTCGCCCTGATCGGCTGGCATTTCGTTTATAGTGCGGCGGTAAACAATACTCACGGTGCCATCTTTGCCAACCATTCGGTACGCTGTTCTGGCAGCATCCATAGCTGTGTTTCCACCACCAATAATTACCACGTTTTTGCCAATTCCGGTAGGTTCGCCTTGCTTTGCCTTGAAAAGAAAATCGAGTGAATCGAGCACTCCAGAAACTTTGCTATTGTCGAGATCAAAACTTGCAGCAAGTTGTGCGCCCGGAGCTAAATAAATATATTTGTAATCCTTGCGGAAAGTTTCAAATTTTGCGGAATCAATTCTCGCGCTGTAATTAATTTTTACACCAAGATCTGTAACACGTTTAAAGTCGCTTTCGATTGCTTCGTCGGTTAAACGGAATCCTGGAACAGCAAACTGCACCATTCCACCTGCTTTTGAATTTGCCTCAAAAACTTCGACAGTAAAACCAGCAAGAGCCAAGTAATAAGCACACGACAATCCACTAGGACCAGCACCAACAACGGCAACTTTAATTCCGTTCGATTTGCCAAACATCTGACGTTTAAATTCGTCCTGACCAGAAATAAAGCGTTTTACTTCACGTATTAGCAGCGAACTATCGTAGTTTACTCTGGTGCATTTACCCTGGCAAAGATGGTCGCAAATCATTCCCGTAATTGCAGGAAAAGGATTGGTTTCGAGAATAACTTTGTAAGCACCGGCAAAATCAGATTTGGAAGTGTGATACATGTAATTCGGAATATCCTGATTTGTTGCACATGTGTCTTTACAAGGTGCAGCAATGCAGTCGAAGTAACCAAGTTTGCGAGTGGTTTTTATGTTTGGAGAAACGATGTATTCACGTTTATATCTTTCCAAATTCAGAACTTTTGCAGCATAATCAGTTAGATTTTTTGCCGCAGCTTTTGTAATATCCGTATCAGAAGCGATATTCTTTACAAATTCGCTGATAGAGTTAGATTTTTTAGTGTCAAAATTATTTTGCAGCTCTTCAAAATACTGGTTCAAACGCATATAACCACCTGGTTTCAGAATGTCTGAGCAAACAGTCACTGTTTTAAATCCACACGAAAGCACATCGGCAATATTGAAGGCATCGGCACCGGCAGAAAATGAAAAAGGAATTTCTGGGTTTATGTCTTTTCTAAGCTTCTTTGCAAGATTTACCGAAATTGGATGCAGAGCACGTCCACTCATGTACATCATGTCCACAGCATCGCCAAAAACATCTTTGTTGTTAACGGATTCGAGTGTATTTGTAAGTTTAATTCCAAACTGAAGATTTTCGTTTTCGGCAGTTTTGCGTAAAGATTCTATTATCAGAAGAGCATCGGGATATTTTAGGTCGTGCTCAAATGCGATATCTGGAACATTTGTGCGGAAATTGAGTTTGTTATTGAGAATATCACGAAGCATTTCCGGTCCAAGTAGAGTAGGATTAAGCTTTACAAAAGTGTGAAGTTTCTTTTCGCTGAGTAGGTATTTTGCTATGCTTTCGATTTCATCTGCCGGACAGCCGTGCATAGTCGAAAGGGTGATATTATCGGAAATTTGAGTTGGAATTTCGATTGCGTCAATCTCGGGGTAAATTTCTTTAATTTCATTGATTTTTTCGTTCAGTTCCGCTTCGCAATTATTCATTTTTGAGAAAAACCACTGTACGTTTTCCTTCATGATTCCTTCGAGATTGTAGCCAGCGCTCATGTTGAAAATTGTGGCAAGGTTGCCGGTTAAATTCAGTTTTTTATGAAGAATGTGGATTATAATCCAGGCATTGAGGTACTCGTTAAAGCTTTCCTTAATTTTTAGTTCCTGCGACCATTCACAGTTGTATCCTTCGTCTTGCATATCAATACAAGGTTTTGCAACATCAAGTTCGTCGAGAGTCTGAATGGTTTTTAGTTCGACATATCTTGCGCCCATGAGCCAAGCACCAATAATGTTCTGAGCCATTTGGGAATGGGGGCCAGCAGCAACTCCAAGTGGAGAAGCAATTTGTTGATTAAACATATTTGTCTCGAATGGATTTTTGCTCGCTGGAACAAAAAACAGTTCCTTTGGAATTCCGAAAATTGTATTATGATTTTTGTACTCGGTTAAAATGATTTGCAGTAGCTGCTTTAGTGATATGGGTTCAAATCTGTCAGTCATGATGGTAATTTTAGAATGCAAAGTTACAAAAAAAATGGGAAAAACTGCAAGTCGAGATTGCTGTCGCCTTCTTTTATTTAACGCGAATTGCACGAATTTACACGAATGGCTTTCTTCGTGTAATTCGTGCAATTCGCGTTAAAAAACATTGAACGAACTAGCTTATACAGAGTTTCGGTTAGTGTGCTTTGCGGTAGTAAATACGATAGTACTGAAAAGATTTCTCACTTCAAATCTCTTCGCAATTTGCAGTTCGAAATGACATTTTGTAATGTGTACCATAGGCGTCGACAAACAACTAACAGTAAACATAAGAAAATATTAGCGTCGCCGCCTAATACATTACTAAAACAAGAGTCATTTCGAACGTAGTGAGAAATCCAAACCTACGCTCGTGAAGCAGCGAATACGATAGCGATGGGAAAAGATTTCTCACTTCAAATCTCTTCGCAATTTGCAGTTCGAAATGACATTTTGTAAAGTGTACCCTAGGCGGCGACGAATAACTAACAGTAAATTTAAGATAATCTTAGGATCGCCGCCTCATACAATCCTAAAACAAGAGTCATTTCGAACGTAGTGAGAAATCCAAACCTGCAATAATGCAGTAAATACAATAGTGATTAAAAGATTTCTCACTGCAAATCTCTTCGCAATTTGCAGTTCGAAATGACATTTTGTAAAGTGTACCATAGGCGGCGACGAATAACTAACAGTAAATTTAAGATTATATTAGCGTCGCCGCCTCAAACAATCCTAAAACAAAAGTCATTTCGAACGTAGTGAGAAATCCAAACCTATGCTCGTGCAGCGT
>CAZOHR010000263.1:0-5543 GCA_964579045.1 uncultured Bacteroidales bacterium
AAGTAATCGTTGTTTATTTCTGAGGCAGTTGACCAAGTTAAATTAGTCACTCCAGAAGTACAATTAGCAGAGAAATTGACAAGTTCGACTGGGAGAGGATTTGCTTTAGGGGCCGCTGTCCATCTTGAAAATCCTGAGATTCCCACAACTCGCACACTATTATCTGTGGCGTTGCCTGCTCCCTCCATATTAGTCCAAGGGCTTGTTCCAGCAAATGGCAATGCTGCTTTAAAAGCTTGCATATCTGTTTCACTAACACTATTTAGTTCGTGTTCAAAATAATACATTTTCATACTTGCATTTAGTCCCGAATTTGTTGCAGGAACTACATCAAAGTATCGTGCGATACTCCAGTTCCCAGCACAGCAAGTTGCGTTCCCTTGCAGCTGTGTTCCTGTAACACGGGTTACAACAGTTGAATTTGCTCCAGAGCTTTCTTCAATTTCAAGACCTATGCCACCAAAAGACTGACTACCTATACCAATATTTCTAGTGGCTCTAACATTACCTATAATATAACTAGTTGGATTGATAGGAGTTTCGATGAGAGTTCCGATGGTGCCAAGATCTACAGTATAAGATCCTGTATTTAATATTCCTGATGTCATAGTAAGTGTTTCACTTAATTTAATATCAGATGCAAGTGATACTCCTCCGCTGGTTTTGCTAATTTGTATTTTTTTACCAAATCCAGAACCTGCGACATTCATTGTCGTAGAAGTTGTACTTATTGTTTGAGCAGCACTTCCATTAAAAATAATTAGATTATCAGGAGTGTTTTGAGTTGTATTAATGTTCCATGCAGCAGCATTATTAGTAAGATTACCACCAATAAGTATCGTTCCAGAAAAATCTGTACCCCAGGTTTCATCAAGAGTTACATTATTGTTAATGATAAAATCTCCTCTTATAGTTGCGTCTACTCCACCTTGAATCTGATAAGTAGTATTTCCGTCAGATGCCGATAAAACTAGTGAACCATATGTTTTCCCTGAGACTGAGATTGCTTCATTACCAGAAGATTGAATATCAAATTCAAAAATGCCTTTTTCGGTACCAACTGCAGTTGAAAGCCTATCAATAAGATATTCATTGGCTTGATCCGCTTTCCAAATAAAACGACCGCCATCATTTATTCTTATCTTGCCGGTTGTTCCAATAGCAGATAAAGTTAGAGGATCACCAGATGTTGAACCAAAATCAGCGTTAATAATTCCACCGTTTTCAATAACTACAGCATCTCCACTTAAATTTATGCTAATTGCTGGAGAAAAAGTACATGTATTTGGAAAGTTTAGAATGATATTATTAGGAATTGTAGGATTTATTCTCAAGGATTTAATCGTTTGCATTGATGCTAAATCATAAATTACGGAATAAGAATTTGCATTACCAGTAATATTGTCAAACAGAACTTCGTCGGTTTGCTGAGGTAAAATGTTTGGGCTCCAGTTAAGTGCATCCGACCATCTTCCATTGCCAGTAGATCCATTCCAAATAATCTCATCGAAGAAATTCATCTTGTAAACAGGTGTTATTTGGCGACCTTTATAATTGTCAAATTGATCATAATTGTAAACTAGTGTAGCCATATTTGAAGGCCAAGTAGGTTCTGTTCCGCCAACATCGGTATTCCCGAAAATATAGCATCTTAAATTATTTGTTCCACCAACATCTTTCATTCTTACTAATCCGGAGGATACTCCTAATGCTGGCCATGAACCAGATTCTTTCTCAACTGATGGGATTCTCATGAGTAATCCGTCAACTTCTTCAAATTGAGAATATGTCATTGCATAAAGAGTTTCAATATATACAAAATATGGAGTTGGTAAAGTTGATGCCCCTAAATCAATGATGTTTGTTGGTGTATTTATTGCAGTCATATGTTTGAATGCGTCAGTTTGTCCTGTTATTGATCCACTGATTAAATCTAAAGGTCCTTTGACAATATAAAGATGAGCAATCTCAGCTGCAGGAGTAAAGCTACTGCCTTTTCTTACACACAATCCTTTAGCACCTGCACCGTCTCCTTCTTGAATGAAGAATTGGTCATAATCATTATTTGAAAGACGTCCAGATGCTATTGTAGATATCCCTTCAACAGCAACAATTTGTCCCTTATTGTTTAATGTTCCAGTTGTTCCGTTATCTGTGTATTTCTTTGCATTTGCAAAAGGTACAGTTAAATAAGTGACTGGTGACGAAGCAATGGCTGCTCTTGTACCAGCGGTATTTCCTGTCTCAACTAAAAGAGTTCTATTTCCAAGATCAGTGTCTGTTAATATGTTATTAGTAACCAATCCTGTTATGCTTACTGTTAGAGTATTGAGATTCGTTAAATTAAGATTGTTAATCAGTAAAACTTCTCCTGTTCTGGTTATGGTTGTCCCTCCATATTGAGCATTTCCCGAAATGCTAACATTAGCAACTAATAGATTTGTAGAAAAAGTACTTAGGTCAATTTCAACATTCTGTAACCATCCTCCCGAAACTCCTGTGATAACAAAATTTGCAATCTGTGATGTTTTGTTTCTTTGCCAAATATTTGTACCATTAATATTACCAGCACTTCCATTTGTTGCAGTTGCTGTTCCTGCTCCATTTGAAGCAAGTGTCCCAACAATGGGTGTTGCTGAAACCTCAACTCCTGTACTCCAAGTAGAGCCTTTTCTAGTAAAAATTTTAAAATAATAAAGTGTCCCGTTTGTAAGGCCATAAACTACTTGAGGGGATGTTGCACCTTTATATACAACCTTCCCTCCGTCAAAAGCAGTGCCAGCGCCACCATAATTGAGGACTGCCGAATAAGCAGAGCCATCTCCTGAAGGTGTTCCAGAAATCGTAGTTGTTGGTTTTGCAACAATCATTACTTCATCATAACATGTTGGATTTGTCCAACCTATATAAACAATTGTTGATGCAGGTGTTGCAGTGGCACCAGAAACGTTAACTGCAGTCGAACAAATTGTGGTTGCACTTCCAGTCAACTCATTTCTGTTGTAACATGTTCCTAAAGTATTGTACTCATAAATAGCAAAATGATAATCTGTTGCCGAAGTGAGCCCTGCAACTGTGCAGCTGTTTCCAGTTCCATTATACACAACCCAATTTCCAGTTCCAATCTGACTGCCAGTGCCAAAATTTCCAGCAGAATATGTTGTTCCACTAACAGGATCAGAATTAACAGCATTATTTTGTCTAGCAACAACTAATACTCCTCCAGTTCCGTTACCTCGAGTGAAATTCAAATCCATTGATGTTCCAGTAATATTTGATACACTTAAATTTGATACCTGAGTTGAAGGACCAGCGCAACCTCCATAAACACCCGTTAACTGCATTTCGTCAACTGCCCAACCAAAATCAGTAACACTACCGTCAGTTTTGAATCTAAATCTAAATTGTAAATCAGTTTCTCCATCCATAACAGATAAATCAATTGTAATTTTTTGCCATGTGGTTTTTGTTCCTGACCATGCATCAGTGCTTAAAACAGATACTGTTCCATCATAGGCAAGATCAGCGTCAAATTTTGTCCAACCACCTAGACCTGTGGAATTTACTTCTACAATTCCTCCGTCCCAATTCGTTTCGCTGCTCATCCACATCCAAAATGACAATTGGCAATTAGTATAATCAGTCATGTTTATTACTTCTGATGTCAAGATATATTCTTTACTTGACCCATATTGTGAGTTAGCAGCAGCAGTTTTGTAACAATTTCCATTATAAGCTGTAGGATTTGATGTTGGAGAGATATTTATCCAGTTTGCAGAACCATTGTCAACATCCCAAGTATGCTGAGGATTACAGTTATCAGACCATATTACGGATGGTGCATCAATAACTATTATATCACCACTTGTAATATCAATAAGTGATCCTCCATCATTTGCGGTAATTGTGTATGTTCCTAGCGAACTGAATCTAAAATCTGTCCAGGAATATAATCCTGCCGAAAGAGATTTTGTTAATCCTGCAGCAGAACTAACACTGCCAATACCAGTTACTTTGCTTAATGTGATATTTGCTGATGAACCCAAATCTCTATTTCCATTTTCGTCTGTAGCTGTTACTTCAACATTTGTGTTTGTATTGGTAATTGTAGTTGCTGGGGGCTTATTTGTAGAGAATAGTAACTTACTGGCAACAACAGCAATGGCATTTTTTGTAGAACCAGAGTTCACTGATTGCGTTGCAGCCAGATTACTGCTTGGATCTGCAAAAACAAAACATGAATTATCAACCAGATAAACTAGGTTTTTACCATCAATTATTGTTTTTTCGGTACCGAAATCAGTCTTAAAATATATTTTTAATGTGTATGTTTTGCTAGTATTATCGGCAATGTAACCCAAATCGTCTGGAGTTCCAGTATTGTTCGAAATATTGCTGAAGGTAATATCTGTTGTGTTTATAGTTCCATCCAATTCTTTATTGTTATTGTCCACAAGCTTCGCATAAGCAATCACTTTTGTCCAATCAGCAACGTCGTTTCCCGTTCCTTGTTTAATAACAATTTGAGAAATTTTTGTTGCAATATTATCTCCACCAGAACCATTGTCATCTTTAAAAGTAAAGTCAAATACTGAAAATAGTTCTGCAGGAGTATCAGCAATAGATGAATTGGTTGCGGGCTCAGTTAATGTAGCAGAAGCAGATAATGTTGATGTAGAACTTCCAGAAACTGCACCACTACAAGTTACAGTTTTGTTTGTAGCTCCAGTACTAGTTGCGGTGATGGTTTCGGCATTGTAAGATCCGATACTTAATCCTGATTTTAGTCTAACATACACAGTTGTAGAACTTACTGTTCCACCTGATTGATTTAATATAATTGGATTGGCAATATTTGCATTGAATGTAGCCCCTGTTCCAGTTGATATCTCATAGTTAGTAGGTGCTGCAATTGAAATATTTGCTGAAAGTGCTGATCCTGATACTGTGAAAGATTGTTCTGCACTTGGGCCACTATTTTCTATATATGTGAAACCTGTTAGGGTTGTTTCTGAAAGGGCTATTGTTGGTCCAGCAACCGTACCTATTATCTCAATATCATCAACATTCCATATCTCATTCGTGTCATCGTTTAAAGTGTTAATTCTTAATGCAACAGATGATGTTCCATCAGGAATATTTATAATCAGTTTAGAATAAATGGTTCCAGCGTTTGTCCCAGTAGTTCCAGTCCTAACGATGTTAGTTCCAGCATTCGTTGTCGCATTTTCACTAGTATTATATCCCCACCTTGAATTACTATTTCCTTTAATTGCAATATCAGATGTCGCTTCGGAGTTTGATGCAAATGCACCACCATTTAATGCAACAAAAGCACGTAGGAAATCTGAAGCATCAGCACCGTTTCCTGATGTTGCGGAGGTGCTGGATACATATATTATCACTTTCAAATTATTATAGCCTGAGACTGACGAAGATTGTAATTCAAGTGTGCCAGAAGCATTAATTGTTTGCCATGATCTAGATCCAGTTCGTAGTCTTTGACTAGCAGGAGTATCTCCACTTCCGGTACTTGCTGAAGA
>CAZOHR010000264.1:0-5528 GCA_964579045.1 uncultured Bacteroidales bacterium
TTGCAAGATTTTCTGTTAATATTGCATAAAAAGCATTTGATATGAAATACCTTATTACTATTCTCTTCATAATTGCCAGTATTCAATTTATCTTGGCGCAGGATGAATCAACACAAGTATGGCGTAGCAAGGACCCAAAAGGTATGAAATTCATACCACCAGGCACATTCGATTATGATTTAGGTTCTGGGAAAAAGGCTACAACAATTCAGGGATTTTGGATTAGCAATGAAATTACAAATAAGGAATTTCGTGAGTTTTACGAAGACATCAAAGCAAATCCCGACTCGAGTTTCTCATGGTACGATGTAAATAACAAGAATGAAGATGGCAGTAGTAAGATAGTATCTGTAAAATACTCCGAGATTATCGATGAACTTATCGATAATACTGTTTGGGCAAATGTTCCTGGATATGAGAATTACTTTACATCCAAAGTTTTCGACAATTTTCCGGTTACTGGTGTAAGTTACCAATCTGCTCAGTATTTTTGCTGGTGGAAAAGCAAACGAGAAAATTTAAAAAATAAAGAAAAAGGATACTTGACCGAATACAGGTTACCAACAAAAGCGGAATGGGTATATTCTGCATATACTGGTTCTGACGAGAAGCAACTAGTTGCTTTAGCTAGCGGAAAGCCACAAAAGATTAAAAGCGGACTGCCAGTAAGATTTGGGCTTTATAATATGTTTGATAATGCTGCAGAATTTGTACGTGATGACAATCAAGATCAGGCTTTGATAGTCACATTTAGTTGGGAAAAAGCAGGAGAGCAAAACATTTACACGAAAGTTACCAAAGATTATCGGGACAAAATAACTGGATTTAGGATTGTGCGAACATTTATTGGAAGAAAATTGGTAGAGGCTAGACCTTAAATAAAAAAAAAGAAAAGGGGTTCAAAAATTTTCACCCCTTTTTTCATTTCTAATATCTTTCAACAAATTCCGTTATCAGTTTATAAAGTTTTGAATAATTCTCTAGATAAATATTATCAGTATTATCTTGGGAGGTGTGATACACTTTAAAAGCATCGCCTTTCATCATAAAGAAGATCGCTGGAACATTCTTCTCTGCAAAAGGAAAATGGTCGCTATTCCCTTCGAGTTCACCTTGGTCAAGTTTTGTGAAATATGAATTTTTGTCATTTATTTCATTAAATAGTTTTAGTCCATTTGCTGCTGTTTCGCTAATTTCGACATAAATATCTGGGGAATTGTCAGCAATCATATCGCAATTGATTTCATATTTAATTTTTTCGAGTGGAATCAAAGGATTTTCGACAAAATGATAGGCACCACGAAGACCTGTCTCCTCTCCTGCTGTTGCAATAAACATCATAGAATAGTCGGGTTGATTTTCTGGTTTTGCATAATGTTCTGCCAATGACATCAACATGGCCACACCACTAGCATTGTCATTTGCCCCAGGAGCACAAACCTTGTTACCCATCATTCCAATGTGATCATAGTGAGCAGTGAAAACAAAGAATGAATCTACGACTTGTTTTCCTTCAACATAAGCAATAACATTTGATGCTTTATAGTCTTCAATCATTTCATTTTCGATATTTAGCTTAACCGCCTTGGCATTTCGTGGAAAATCAGGGCTAACCCAAATATCTGCTACAGGAACAGTAAAAGAGCTGTATGCCTTATAATACTTGAGCGGAGTATTCCAAATCATAATAAAGCCAGGTCTCTCGCTTTTATAAATAGCACTTAATTCCTTGCCATATTGGTGAAAGAATAAGAAATCAATTACAATAAGACTGTTTTTATTTTCTGGTTTTTCAATTTCCTCAAAGAACTTTTTAACATCGAAATTTAACGTATCAACATAATACAAACCGTATTCGCCTTCGATGCCAGATGAGAACTCACGCATAACAAAATCCTTTCCTACTTCAAGTTTTTTGCCATCAATACTCATTTCCATTTTTCCATTAAATGTATTTACTGGAAAAGAAAAATCCTGATAATAAGAATTATAAGGTTTAGCTCCTAGTGTTTCAAACTGCTTTTGAATATAAGCTGCTGCTTTCACATCGCCATCTTTGTAATAGGCTCTACCATAATATTTTTTGGAAGAGAGTTCGTTAATAACATCTTTGTACAAATCGGAGTCCTGAGCAAGTACCACAGACCCGAAACAAAAAACAAATAAAATCAGACTAAAAGTTTTCATAATGTGTGTTTTAATGATTTCTTCAAAAATACGTTGAAGCTTTCAATCTAAATGTTAAGCAAGTTATAATGTTTGTTAAAGAAAATGAAAAGGGGGAAATAAACTTATGTTCAGATCTTAAAATAGGAAATAATAAAAGAGTCAGAAATTACTTCCCGACTCTTTCTAAACAAACAAACTAACTATGAATCTACTATAAGCTTGGAGCGCATATTTTACAATCATAATTAATTATCAGTTTCTTTTAAAAGGGGTGCGGATTTCGCCACAGCCCCTTTCAGAAACAAACAAACTAACTATGAACTCATGAATTGAATTCTTCAATTATCTTTTTAACATCCTCTGGAGCTACTCGTCCATAAGTTTTATCGCCAACCATTACAACTGGAGCCAAACCACAAGCGCCAACGCAACGTAGGCAACTTAGAGAAAACTTTCCATCTGGAGTTGTTTCACCAACATTTATTTTAAGTTCTTTTTTGATTTCATCAAGGACTTTTTCTGCTCCTCTTACATAACATGCTGTTCCTGTGCAAAGCGAAATTGGGAATTGTCCTTTTGGAGTCATCGTAAAGAAACTGTAGAAAGTTACAACTCCATAAACTTTTGCAACTGAAACATTCATATTTTCAGCAATCACTTCTTGAACTTCTGCAGGCAGATATCCAAAATGCTCCTGAGTTTTGTGCAGGACGTTGATTAATTCTCCAGGCTCATTATTGAATGAACTACAAATCTCTTTGATGTCCTGACAATCTTTTTCTTTTAATTTTATGTGAATACTTGACATGTCTTTATGTTTTTATTATTCAATATATGTTTTTTTCTTTTTATCAAAATACTTTGTATGCAATAGATGATGTGCTTTCTCGCTCATTGGATGACCCAAAAATTCTTCATACAATTTTGCAATTTCCGGATTCTCATGCGATTTACGGATTGCTTTTCCTTCGTCTTCTCTGTATATAGCAGCAGCTCTAGCTTTGAGGATATCCGAATTACCATGATGTAAAGGTTGACCACCGCCACCAATACAACCACCTGGACAAGCCATAATCTCTATTGCATGAAATTCACATTCTCCGTTTTTAATACATTCGAGGAGTTTGCGAGCATTACCTAATCCATGAGCAATTCCGATATTTAATTTTAGACCGTCGAAATCAACTACAGCAGAACGCACACCTTCAAAACCTCTTAGTTGTTCAAATTCAACTCTTTCGAGTTTCTTCTTTGTATAAATTTCATAAGCTGTACGGCACGCAGCTTCAATAACACCACCGGTATTACCAAAAATGACAGCCGCACCAGTTGATTGTCCCATTAAGCTATCAAAATCTTCATCAGGTAATTCTTTAATATCTCCGATGCTTTGTTTGATAAGATGAGCCAATTCGCGTGTTGAGATAGAAAAGTCAACATCAGGATTACCGTCAACTGCAAATTCCTCGCGCTGAGCTTCGTATTTCTTTGCCAAACAAGGCATAACCGAAACAACAACAAGGTCTTCGCGTTTTATACCCAATTTATCAGCCATGTATGTCTTTGCAATTGCACCAAACATTTGTTGTGGTGATTTTGCTGTTGAAGGAATTTCTTTCATTTCTGGGAATTGATGCTCAAAGAAATTCACCCAACCAGGACAACAAGATGTTAAAATAGGAAGTTTCACATTTTTATCACCTGCAAGATGTTTTGATAATCTACCAAGTAATTCTGTTCCTTCTTCCATAATTGTTAAGTCAGCAGCAAAATCGGTATCAAATACTCTATCGAATCCAATACGACGCAAAGCTGCTACCATTTTTCCAGTTACAATTGTTCCTGGCTCCATTCCAAATTCTTCACCAAGAGCAACACGAACCGCAGGAGCTGTTTGAACGATAACAGTTTTCTTAGGATCAGCCAAAGCTCTAATTACTTTATTGGTAGAATCGCGCTCTGTTAATGCACCAGTTGGACAAACAGCAACACATTGTCCACAGAAAGTACAAGGTGACTGAATAAGATCCTGTTCAAATGCAGGAGCCACAACAGACTCGAATCCACGATTTATTCCACTTAGAACACCGCATGTTTGAACTGTGTTACACATTGTTTCGCAACGACGGCACATTATACATTTATCCATATCACGGATAATGGCTGGAGAACGGTCTTCTTTATAATGGGACTGTTCACCCTGGTAATGAATCTCGCGAACTCCAAGGTCCTGAGCCATTTTTTGCAAATCGCATGTACCGTTTTTTGCACAAGTTAAACATTCGAATGGATGGTCGGACAAGATAAGTTCCATTACAGTTCTTCTTGCATTAATAACTCTCATTGTGTGAGTTTTAACTTCCATTCCTTCCCAAACCTTTGTCACACATGCAGGTGCAAGATTTCTTCTACCTGCAATCTCAACTACACAAATTCGGCATCCACCAGGGTTATGCTCAATATTGAGGTCGTGAAGATTCATATAACATAGAGTTGGAATCTCAATGCCGATCTTTTTGGCAGCCTTATGAACTGTTGTTCCGGCTTCGACCTGTAATTCTTTTCCGTTTATTTTTATATTTATCAGAGTCATTTTTGTAGTCTCCTGTTATTTAATAAATATTGCACTAAATTTACACTTTTCGTAACAAGCACCACACTTGATACATATATCTTGATTGATTTCATGAGGCATTTTGCGTTCTCCTGTAATAGCATTAACAGGACAAACTCTTGCACAAGCAGTACAACCAACACATGCTTCGGCATCAATAATATAGCTCTTTAATGCTGTACATTGACCTGCGCGACACTTTTTGTCCATAACATGCTCAACATACTCATCCCAGAAATTAGTTAAAGTTGACAAAACTGGATTAGGCGAACTTTGTCCTAAACCACATAATGATGTATCTTTAATTACATCACAAAGATTCTTGAGTAATTCAAGATCTTCCATGGTTCCTTTTCCATCAGTAATTTTTGTCAGCAATTCGTGCAAACGCTTATTTCCGATACGACAAGGTGAGCATTTACCACAAGACTCTTCAACTGTAAATTCGAGAAAGAATTTTGCGATAGAAACCATACAATCGTCTTCGTCCATAACAATCATACCACCAGAACCCATCATTGAGCCTGCTGCAATAAGATTATCAAAATCAATTGGAGTATCAAGGTCTTTTTCTGTTAAGCAACCACCTGATGGACCACCAGTTTGAACAGCTTTAAATTTCTTTCCGTTTTTAATACCACCTCCGATTTCGAAGATAACTTCACGAAGGGTGATGCCCATTGGTACTTCAATAAGACCAACATTATTTATTTTACCAGCTAATGCAAATACTTTTGTTCCTTTT
>CAZOHR010000265.1:0-5523 GCA_964579045.1 uncultured Bacteroidales bacterium
CGAGAAAAAAGATACTTTTTGTTTTCATTTTACGGTTTTTTATAATTATTAACTTAAATTTTACTTCAACACAATCGTAGGACAATTATAATTTTAAAAACGTTGTATGGCTTTAAAAAATAATTTCACGACTTTAAATAAGAAGTACAAAGTTAATCAAAATTATTTATTAACAATCTATCAAAAAAACAGCTCGTTCAAATTATATCTACAGCATAATAGAATAAACATGCATTACATATTTAACTATTTAACACTGTTTTGCAATGCTGTTAACAACACTTAAATTAAGAAACAATGAGAAATATTTAAATTTCTCATTGTAACAATCGTTAATAAAAACTTTTTGAATAGTCGCAAATACATCCTAGGGAATTGTATTTTTGTGAATAAAAATAATTTTTGTGGTTGAAAATTTATTGAACGAGCTAAATGAAGCCCAAAGGCAAGCGGTAGAATATACAGGCGGCCCTCAGTTAGTGATTGCTGGCGCGGGATCGGGTAAAACCCGAGTTCTTACTTATAAAGTTGCATATTTAATTTCTAAAGGAATTAATCCCAATAGAATTTTATCCTTAACTTTTACAAATAAAGCATCAAATGAAATGAAGTCCCGCATAGATAAGCTATTGGGATACGAGGCCTCACGTCACTTCTGGATGGGTACATTTCACTCTATATTTGGCAGAATGTTGAGAATAGATGCAGAAATTCTCGGCTTTACAAAAAACTTTACGATTTACGACTCAGCAGATTCGCTAAACTTAGTAAAGTCAATAATTAAAGAGCTGAATTTAAATGACGAATATTATAAGCCAAAGTCAATGCTTAGCAGAATTTCTGCATCAAAAAACAATTTGATGACGGCAGAGGCTTATGCTCAAAATAATGATATCTTGATTGAAGATGCCAAAGAAAATCGCGAACATTTTCACACAATATACACTAAATATTCTCAGCGCTGCAGAAAGTCGAATGTTATGGATTTTGACGACATGCTACTTTACACAAACATACTATTCAAAGTAAATCCACCAACTTTAGAAAAGTATCGCAAAATGTTCGATTATATTCTGGTTGATGAGTACCAGGATACAAACTTTTCTCAATATCTGATCATCAAAAAACTGTCGGAACATCACCGTAGATTGTGTGTTGTTGGCGACGATGCACAAAGTATTTATTCGTTTCGTGGCGCAAAAATCCAGAACATTCTTAATTTCAAAAATGATTACGAAGATTATCAACTTTTTAAACTTGAACAGAATTATAGAAGCACAAAAACTATAGTAAATGCTGCAAATTCTTTAATTGAAAAAAACTCTCGACAGATACCTAAAAAAGTCTTCTCTGAAAACGATGAAGGTACACAAATTCATGTAGAAAAGTCGATGACAGATGGTCTTGAAGGAATTGCTGTGGCAGGCATTATAAGTCAACTTTGCCTATCTGATCATTACAAATATTCCGATTTTGCGATTCTTTACCGCACCAATTCTCAATCGAGAATTATGGAGGAAGCTTTACGTAAATACAATATTAACTATAAAGTTTATGGAGGACTTTCCTTTTATCAGCGAAAGGAAATCAAAGACATTATTGCATATATAAGGCTTTCGATAAATCACAACGATATCGAAGCTTTCAGAAGAATTATTAATTATCCATCGAGAAAAATCGGGAATACAAGTGTTGATAAAATTCTTCAGTTTTCGGCAAACTCAGGTATTCCAGTTTGGGATATTGTATCTCATCCAAATGACTATAATGTAGAGATTAATGCCGGCACAAAAATGAAGATTGCTGGATTTGCTCAATTAATTCAATATTTTACAGATAAGGCTGATTTTGTGGATGCCTACGAATATATAACCGAGTTGGTAAACAAAGCTGGTATTAACCATGAACTATTCCTTGATAAAACCCCTGAAGGTGTAAGTAGATATGAGAATATACAGGAGTTGATCAATGGCGTAAAAGACTTCTGTGAGACTCGAAAAAAAGAAGTTGTCTTCACAGGCACATCTGTTACAGATTATCTCGAAAATATTTCAATATTGACAGATCTAGAGAATTCTGATGATGAAGAATCAAAAGAAAAAGTCAGTATGATGACTATTCATTCGGCTAAAGGTTTGGAATTTAAGAATGTTATAATTGTTGGAGTTGAAGAAAACTTGTTTCCCAATGCTCTTACAGCCTCATCAATAAACGAACTTGAAGAAGAAAGGCGTCTGTTCTACGTTGCAATGACTAGAGCCATGGAAAATCTCTTTATCTGCTACTGCGTAAACAGATTCAGATTTGGCAGCATGACTGGAATGGAACCTAGTCGCTTTATTAAAGAAATTAACCCTACTTATCTCGATTGGCCAGCTTTATTCATAAGCTCTGCCCCCGATTTTGCTAATGAAAGAAAAAAATATTCCGACTACAATTCGTCTTCAACAGTTACACCAACGCGAAAACCATTGCCTGAAACAAAACCATATTCACCAGTTCACCGACAGAA
This sequence comes from uncultured Bacteroidales bacterium, assembly GCA_964579045.1. Lineage (GTDB taxonomy): Bacteria > Bacteroidota > Bacteroidia > Bacteroidales > ML635J-15 > Bact-19. The sequence continues at coordinate 2,513 of CAZOHR010000265.1, forward strand.
ACTAGTTAGCATAGATAAAATGAAATCTGACACAGTGGAATCTGTATCTCATTCTGTTTCTGAATATGTAGCCGAAATGAAAATCAGACATAAGTCTTTTGGGACAGGTGAAATCATTGAAATAACTGGCATTGGCGACGATTCAAAGGCCATAATTAAGTTTGATTCTGGCGAAACAAAGACACTTTTACTCAAATATGCCAAACTAGACATATTATAGTGCAGTAAAACTTGTCTGATAACTGAATAAAGATTAGTTTTGTAAAAATTTGATTAATATGGATTATAATACACAAAGACCACAGATGAAGCTGCCCGAATATGGAAGGACAATACAGCAAATGGTTGACTATTGCTGCAATCTACAAGATCGGGAAGAAAGAACTAAAGCTGCTTATTCTGTTATTGCAATAATGGGAAATATGAACCCACACCTTAGAGATGTTGCAGATTTTAAACACAAACTTTGGGATCATCTAGCTATAATGTCTGATTTTAAGATGGATATTGACTGGCCTTATCCTTTACCAGATATGGCATTACTTAGTGAAAAGCCTGTTAAACTCGCATATTCTGATGACAATTTCAAATTTAGGCACTATGGCAAATTCATTGAAGAAATTCTGAAAAAACTAAACGAAATTGAAGAACCAGAGAAAAGAAATGCTCTAGTTGAAATGATGGCAAATCACATGAAACGCTCATATATGGTTTGGAAGAAAGAGAGCATCTCAGATGATATTATTTTTAAAGAACTTGCAATAATTACACGAGGTAAAGCAGAAGTTCCTGAGGGTTTAAAACTTGGTGATTTCCGTGATGTACTTGCAACTCCAATGCAACAAAATAATAAGGGAATTGTAAAAAAGCGCCCCACTTTCAAAAGAAAATAAATTATGAGTACATTTAAGATTACAGGAGGAAGTAGCCTAAAAGGAGAAATAACTCCTCAAGGAGCAAAAAACGAGGCTTTGCAAGTTCTTTGTGCTGTATTATTAACTGGTGAGAAAGTTAAAATCAGCAATATTCCTGACATCCGCGATGTAAACAAACTAATAGATCTTCTTGGCTCTCTAGGAGTTGAAGTAACAAAACAAGGAAAAGGAATCTTTACTTTCCAAGCAAATAATGTAAATCTAGAATACTTGCAATCTGACACTTTTAGAAATGATGGGTCTGCATTGCGTGGTTCGGTAATGATTCTTGGTCCACTACTTTCGAGATTTGGAGCAGTGTGTATGCCTAAACCTGGGGGAGACAAAATCGGACGACGACGTCTCGACACTCATTTTATCGGATTTAAAAAATTGGGGGCTGAATTTGATTTCGACTTTAAAGCAAATTTCTATACCTTGAGTGCAAAGGAGCTTCGAGGTACTTATCTTCATCTCGAAGAAGCGTCTGTTACTGGTACGGCAAATATTATAATGGCAGCAGTTCTGGCAAAAGGTAAAACTACAATATACAATGCAGCATGCGAGCCTTATGTTCAGCAGTTATGTACTTTGCTCAATAAAATGGGAGCTAAGATAACAGGTGTAGGTTCAAATCTGCTTTATATCGATGGAGTTGAATCATTGCACGGCGCAGAACATGTTGTTTTACCTGATATGATTGAGATTGGTAGTTTTATCGGAATGGCAGCAATGACAGGCTCCGAATTGCTTATCAAAAATGTCAGATACGATATGCTAGGAATAATTCCAGACTCGTTCAGAAAACTAGGACTAAAACTAGAATTAAAGAATGATGATATTTATATTCCTGTTCATGACAGATACGAAATCGAAAGTTTTATCGATGGCTCTATAATGAATATCTCCGACGCCATTTGGCCAGGTCTTACTCCCGACCTTTTGAGCGTTTTTCTCGTAGTTGCCACTCAAGCAAAAGGTTCTGTTTTGATTCATCAGAAGATGTTCGAAAGTCGCCTTTTCTTTGTTGATAAACTTATTGATATGGGAGCACAAATTATTTTATGTGATCCACATCGTGCTACAGTAATTGGGCTCGATAGAGCTTTTAAACTTAGAGCAACAACAATGAACTCACCCGATATCAGAGCAGGTATGGCTTTATTAATTGCTGCAATGTCGGCCGAGGGAACCAGCATTATCCATAATATTGAACAGATAGATAGGGGTTATGAAAACATCGACCAGCGCTTAAATAGCTTGGGAGCTAATATTGAACGTATTAACTATTAAAATTGAATTATGAAAAAATCTCTTGCAACAGCCTTTGCTTTACTTTTCACTCTAAGCATTTTTGCTCAGACAGTCGGTACTGAAATCGGAAACATTGCGCCAGAAATTAAACTTCCAAATTTGAAGGGCGACTCCATAAGCCTTTCATCTTTAAGAGGACAGGTTGTACTTATTGATTTCTGGGCATCTTGGTGTGGTCCTTGCCGCAAAGAAAACCCCGTAGTCGTAAGCGCTTACGAAAAATACAAAGACTTAAATTTCTCTATTGGGAAAGGTTTTACTGTGTACGGTGTTTCTCTCGACAAAACCCGCGAAAATTGGGAAAAAGGGATTGCAGACGATAAACTAACTTGGACAAACGTCAGTGATTTACAATACTGGAGTTCCGTTCCAGCAAAAGCATACGGCGTTAAAGGTATTCCTTCAAATTTTCTTATTGATGAAAATGGTGTAATTATAGGGAAAAACTTGCGCGGTGAAGCTCTCCAAGCAACTCTTGAGAAATATGTGATTAAAGATCCAACTGTAGAATTTAAAGCTGTTTTAAATTTATTAACTCTCGAATATAATCGCTTAGCAGACTCGGAAGAATACGCGAACAGAAAAGAATTAAAGAAGATTAAAAAGGCTATCGATAATCTCGAAAGTCTAATTAACAGCCTTAAATAATAGCACCTGTCATATTTACTCAAGTTTCACTGCCAAATTGTCGCAATATGGCACTGGCAGAGTATTTGAGGTGGGCAAAGCGAAAAATTTTATTAATATGGATGAAAATACTATAAATTCACAAGAGCAAGAGCT
>CAZOHR010000266.1:0-1387 GCA_964579045.1 uncultured Bacteroidales bacterium
GCCAAAACCAGATTTTTTATAATTTAATTGCGAGTCAAGATAATAACTTCCATGATATTCTGCTAGCATATCATCAAATTCTGACTTGATTAGTTTTTCATTAAATGCAAAAAATCCAAAGACACCGCCAATGAAATCAATTTTAATTTTCTTAAACGGTAGAACCAATGCTGGTAATAAAGTTAATTCTATTGATTGAAATGGGCCCACTAGCGCTCTTTGTGAGTTGTACGATTCTGGAAATCCAGACATACTCATGCCTCCAATATTGTATAGCCCTATGCCGGGCGAGATTTGAAAGAACTTTCCTGCTTTAATTGGCAAACTAAAGTTTATTGGTGCGATTGGATTTGAAAAATGTCCGTTTTTAGGAAACAGATAAGAAAAACCCACTGATTGGGCCGATAAATAATTAAAACAGATACTGAGTAATAAAATCAAGATTATTTTTTTCATGCTCGAATTTTTTACAAAAATACAATTTAGCAACGAGCAACCAAAATAGGATTTTAAGGCACTAGATATTTTTTGTCAAAGCATTTTTACTTGCTTGAAATAGGCTTTATCAGAAATATTTAAGGTGTACTGAATTCTAATGAAAAAGGACAACATGAAGATGGTTGCCAATTGCAAACTAATCTTATTCCAGGGATTTATTTTTTGTCCATCAGAAACGAAAAGGAAATACTTATAAGAAAGCTTGTAATTCAGTAAATTGTATTATTAGAGTTTACTTGTCAGGTGTTCCTTTCTGCCACAAGATTTTGCCTTTTTCATACATAACTTCACCAATCAGATTGCCTTGTTCATCAAAGAAACTCCATAAACCCTCAGCAACATCTTTTTGATAATTCTTAGTGTATCGGACTTTACCGTTTTCATAATAAACCTCACTGCTTCCATGTTTTAAATCTTCTTCAAAATAGCCGATACTCCAAATTTTCCCACTTTCATAATATGCAATCCATTTACCAGATCTTAAATCCTTAGTAAGAGGGCCTTCAATAAACAGCTTTCCTGATTGATAGTACTGTTTTTCATAAACTTTTTCTGGATTCTTGGTGTCGGAGAAATGTATTTTCATTGGTTCTCCAGTTTTAAAAGTATCAATAACAACAAATGTTGAAGTCTCAACCAAGCTGTCGACTTTCAAGACATCCGGCAAGGTGTCCGATCCCTTAGTGTCAACTAATTGAGATTTCCCGTTTTTACAAGAAAAAGACATTAAAAACAATGTTGCAACAGATGCAATAAGTATAAATCTAAAGCCATTCATAAGAATCCGTTTTAATTTTTTACAAAACTATAAAAATGTAAGCAATCATGAAATGTTTATCTGTTTTTATCTGAGGGAATTTAAACTATTGGAAATTGCTAGCTCTAAGCA
>CAZOHR010000266.1:1397-4149 GCA_964579045.1 uncultured Bacteroidales bacterium
CATTTTTTTTTTACACAAATATTTTATTCCGATTTGCTTTTCAAATAGTCGGAAGGTGTAATTCCTGTTTCGGCCCGAAAAACCCTAAAAAATGTAGAGTATGAGCTGAACCCTGATTTCTCGGCAATATCTTCCAACTCAACAGAATCGTTGTTTTTTAATGCTTTGTCAATCAAATCTTTTGCTTCTTTTACGCGGTATACGTTTATCAGCCCACGAAAATTAAGATTAAAGCTCTTGCGGATTGATTCTGACAAATATGTGCGATTAGTGTGAAAGTGATAGCAAAAGTCAAAAGCTGTAATCTCTGGGTTTTTATAAGGTTTGGTTTTATTAAGATATTCTGTAAGTTGTTCTTTTGTTATCTTCGTTTCCTGTTCTTCAAATTCAACTAGTTTCTCTGTTTGCAAATGATAAATTTCCTTTTGTCTGAACCCGTTAAGGCCAAGATACCAAGAGAATATAGCAAATGTCAAGAAAGAGATTGTTATTAAAATGTCGTTGTTTGCTACAGTTGAATTACTCAAGGTGTGGATTATTACAAAAAATGCGAACATGCAAAAAAACATAATTCCAAGTACTTTCAGCCAGTAAAGCTCGCTGGTGTCGTTTTCCGAAAAAATCTCTTTCATCTTTAAGTAATGATTGCGCACAGTTCTATACGATCCAAATACAGCATAAAGTGAACTTAAAACGAAATACAGTTTTCCTGCGAAATAGATAGATTTTGCTGTTTTAAAATAATCTGTCGGTGCAACTGGCTGGTCAAGCAAATACTCAATTAGCTTAATCTCATTTTCAGGAGCAATCAAAAATTTTTGAAAAATAGTTATACTTACCACAAAACCCATTGGGATTATACCATGTATTAAGAATCGCTTTCTCGAAAATTGGTATGCAGATGTAATGGATTTTAAATAAATAAAGAAGAGAGGGAAAAGTGAAAGAGAAACTCCAGCCTGTACAGGAAACAAAATTGCATAAATCTCAATATGTCCTTGAAATTTTAAATATGTCATGAAGAATGTGAAACTTGATGCAATCATAACAAGAAACAAAAAGAACTTGGATCTTTGTTTGAAATAGCCTGTAAAAAAGAATGTAATTGCCCAAGCAAGCGGAAAAATGAAGGCCAAAGCTAGTGATATCGTTTTTATCTCTGTTAGCATAGTTATCAAAATTACAAAAAGTATTTGAATCTACAAAAATTTATTTTGTTATTAGTCTGATTTTTAAGTGGTTAAATTATTTTGTAAAAACAGTAACTGCTATTTTTTGTTTCGTGGATATTGCATCTTATTGTAATGTATATTTGAAAATACAAAATCATTTATGGCAGAGTGAAATCTTGCCATCTTGTAAATTGGTTAATATTATTATTAAACTGAAATTTACATCTCTCAGCCGAAAGAAGACGTTTCTCCCAAAAACGCCTTCTTTTTTTTATTTATATTATGCTGCCTAATATTTTGGTGAATATTTATCGTAATATTAATAGATTTGCTTTATCTTTGCTAAAACATTGAATGAAATGAACTATCTGAAAAGAATAACACTGATTGCATTGGCCATATGGCTGGTGTTGGTTAGTGCAAATATGTTCAGATATTCAAATCCTGACTTTATTACGAAAGAATCATCAGAAATTGGACGAGTTTTTGTCTTAGAGAACCCAAATCCGACTATAACTTTTATTTCTACAAAGATAAGTCAAATAGAATTTTATAAGGACACGGACTTTTTCTTGCAATTATTATTTTTCAAAACATCTTCTAGCATAAAAGTTGAACGTTTTGAATGTTTTTTATATGAGTCTTTTTGTAATTTTAAAGAAAGATTATACACTAAAATTGACCTTAGAGACTTTATGCGTATTTTCCCATTTCATTTTTACTTCTAATCTAAATTCGTTAGGGTATGCTTGCCCTTTTTATGAATTTATTTTACCATATCGAGAAAGAATAAACACATTCTCGAGTTGGTTAAATACATCCTTAATAGGTAATATTATTTGTATTTAGTAATTTTAAAATTGAATTATGGACTCAACAAGTTTAATAATGGGTGCTGTGATATTAGTTGTAATTATGATTCCTGTTATAATTTTAGCTAGATTAGGCAATATTGAAAATAAAGATAAGGAAGAAAATATTTAATGTAATATTAAGAGATATAGCTCTTTTGCGAAAGTGGAAGAGCTATATTTTTATTAATCCCTGTAATAAACATCATTCTCTTTGTGGGATGTCTTGATTGTGAAATCACATTTTAGAAGTATTCATTTTATTGACTAGTGTGCTTCAAGCCAGTTAATTCCAGAGCCTGTCTCAACTAACAAAGGCACGTCAATGCTCACTGCGTTCTGCATCTCATCAATAATCAATTGTTTAACAATTTCGAGTTCAGAAATTAGTACATCAAAGTTTAACTCATCATGAACTTGTAAAATCATCTTAGACTCAATGTTTTCTTGATCAAATCTTTTTAAGATGTTCACCATTGCAAGTTTGATAATGTCGGCGGCAGATCCTTGAATAGGAGCATTAATTGCATTGCGCTCTGCAAATCCACGCACTACTGCATTGTGACTGTTAATGTCTGGCAAGTATCTTCTTCTTCCAAAGATTGTTTCAACATATTCTTTTTCTCGTGCTGTTTTTATACAATCATCCATAAATGTTTTAACTCCTGGGAATGTCTCAAAATAACTGTCGATAAGTTCTTTGGCTTCTTTTGGAGAAATGTTTAATCT
>CAZOHR010000266.1:4249-5474 GCA_964579045.1 uncultured Bacteroidales bacterium
GAACTTAATCTACCTGTTGATGTAACGGTTTGATTAAAGCTAGTGTGAATTTTGCCTGTTTTCTTATTAACCAAATCTGGTAATACATCTACATAGGTGTTTATTAGTTTGTTAACACCACGATACTCAAGTATTTCATTAATAATTGGATGTTTATCTGCTAGCTTCACCAACTCTTCTTCACCAGTACTATATTGTTTAGTTTTGGTTTTCTTAGGATTATTAATTACTTTAAGCTTTTCAAACAATATTATTCCGAGTTGACGAGGTGATGCAATATTGAATTTCTCGCCAGCCAATTCAAATATCTTATCTTCTATCTCAATGAGTTCCTTTTTGAGATTTGCAGAGTGCTGCCTAATTGTGTTACTATCAATGCTTACACCATTACTCTCCATTTCTAAAAGCACCTTAACTAGTGGCATTTCGATTTCATAAAACAGGTTTTCAATGCCTGTTTTTTTAAGTTCAGGAGCAAATATGTTTTTAAGACGTAAAGTGATATCGGCATCTTCACAAGCGTAATCCGAAACAATTGCAGGATCAATGTTTCTCATATTCTTCTGGTTTTTACCCTTTTCACCAATCAAGTCTTCAATAGGAATCATTCTATAGTTGAGGTACTTTGATGCTAAGAAGTCCAGATTGTGTTTCTGTTCTGGCTGCAGTAGATAATGTGCAATCATAGTATCAAACAAACGAGCTTTAATTTCTATGCCATAGTTCCGCAAAATTGCTAGATCATATTTTAGGTTTTGCCCAATAATTAGATTTTCAGGGTTTGTGAAAATTGGAACAAATTCTTGCAAAATAGCTTTTGCCAATTCAAATTCTGTTGGCATCATCACATACCAAGCCTCATTTTCTTTAATGGAAATAGATAATCCTACTATCTCTGCCTCTAAAGTGTCTAATCCTGTAGTTTCGGTATCAATACATATCTCGTTGTAATTCAATAAATTGGAAACTAACACGTCAACTTCTGCTATGGTTTCTACTAACTTGTAATTTACGTCTTGTTTATTAAATGTAGATCGCTTATCATACGATTGGACTTGAGCATCTTCGTTGTTTACTGGACCAAATAAATCAAATTGTAGCTGAGGTTGCTGTGCGGTTGATTTAGCAGGACTGTTTGTTTGAGTTGAAACAATTGTGGGCGTGTTATTGCCGATTATTCTTGACTGTAAGTTTCTAAACTCTAGTTCGTCGAAGAGCTGATTTA
>CAZOHR010000267.1:0-5420 GCA_964579045.1 uncultured Bacteroidales bacterium
GTAATTCGCGAAAAAGTACCTGTGGTATTCACTTCGGCTGGCAATCCTGCAAAATACACTTCGATGCTTAAAGCAGAAGGAATTACTGTAGTTCATGTAGTGGCAAACCTAAAATCAGCCAAGAAATGTGAAGAAGCCGGCGTTGATGCAATTGTTGCCGAAGGATTCGAAGCAGGTGGACATAATGGAAAAGAAGAAACCACAACTATGGTTCTTATTCCAATGATTGCTGAAGCAGTTTCAATTCCAGTTATTGCTGCTGGTGGAATAGCATCTGGCAAGGCAATGGCTGCAGCATTTTGTCTTGGTGCGCAGGGTGTTCAGATAGGATCGCGATTCGCAGCATCGACAGAATCATCGGCTCACGAATTATTCAAACAAAGAATTATCGAGAGTGGCGATGGTGATACTTTTTTAACTCTTAAAGATTTAATAGCTGTAAGATTGCTGAAGAACAAATTCTTTGAACAAGTACAGCAAAAAGAAAAAGATTGTGCATCAAAAGAAGAACTACTAGAATTACTTGGCTCTGGTCGCTCCCGCCTTGGAATGTTCGATGGCGACACCGAAAACGGCGAACTCGAAATCGGTCAGGTTGCGGCAATGATAAATAAAATTGAACCGGCGGGTGAAATTGTGAGGGAGATTGTGGAGGAGTATAAAAATTTAACTCTACAAATTATTTAAAAAGTTAATCGTAGTGGGAGAAATATTGTTAACTTTAACAAAAAAAGATTTACTTAGTTACAGTTAAATGCCCAATTATTCTGGTATATCAAGCTTATTTATGTAGCTTTGTTGTAGGTTTGAATAAACAACTTCCATAAGTGCTTTTGCAGTGCGACATGAGTATAACATTATAATTTTTTCGTATTTTTGTTGAAAATAAAAAATGAAATGAAGTTATTTCACGGAGGTTTTACTGCTATAGAGAAGCCTGAAATATTAATTAGTAAGTTTCCAAAGGACTTTGGAGAAGGCTTTTATTGTACCAAAATGGAAGAACAAGCAGTACGTTGGGCAAGCCGATATGATACTGCAGTTGTGTCAATTTATGATTATACGCCAAGCGAAAAACTCAATATGCTTGTATTTGAAGAAATGACAGAAGAATGGCTTGATTTTATCGTTGCCTGCCGTTCGGGAGGAACGCATAATTATGATATTGTAATTGGTGCAATGGCGAATGACCAAATTTACAATTATATCTCCGATTTTATTGACGGAATAATTAATCGTGAACAGTTTTGGGTTTTAGCTAAATTTAAACACCCAACTCACCAAGTCAGTTTTTGTAGTAACAAAGCATTATCGACAATACAATTCATAGAATCCAAAATCATTAGCAATTATGACAGGCAGAGAAGATAAAGACGCAAATAATTTGTTTTTTTTATGCTCTTTGATTGAGTTCATTGGCAGAAAAACAAAAAATCATAGGAATGTTGTAGTAAATGCTATCGGGGAAAATGACTTACAGCATATTTTTAATTTAGCAGATATTTACCACAGTGAAAATATGGATAAACTATCATTTGAACTTATAGAGAAACATAATATTACAGATGGCGAATTCGACAATATCTTAAATGCAAAATATTCAATACCTACTCATTGGGATATTGGGAAAGTATATAAACGATTAATTATTGATGTTTGCCAAAAGGAAAATAAGCCTTTGATTGAATCACTAATAGAAGTTTACAATTCGTGGTTATCAAGAAAAATTGAGGATTTTAATAGCAGTATTTATTACGAAAGCCCCGAATATCTTTATCAATCGTATTTGGCAGGCGATAATTTATAATACACTGCACACAATAGATCTGGCGACAGTGCATCAAAAGAAGAACTTCTCGAATTATACCGATTGCACATATAATATAGTCCAATTATTTGCTGCGCAAAATTGTTCTATTTATATGTAGCATCGGCATTAACGATTCTAATTTATAAAATAATTTAGGATTATTTTATAAATAGAATTCGTATTACTTGGCTCTGGTCGCTCACGCCTTTGAATGTTCGATGGCGACACCGAAAACGGTGAACTTGAAATTGGCTAGGTAGCTGCAATGATAAATAAAATTGAACCAGCAGGTGACATTGTGAGGGAGATTGTGGAGGAGTATAGTGTGATTAAAAAAAATCTAATGATTGAACCATAGAATTTATAACTTTACTTCGCAAACAAATTTCAAAAGTCATATTTTTTTATAACAAAACAAATAAGTGAGCTATGGAGATTAATAATATTCCTGAGATTAATAATATAACTGATTTAATAAGTTGGAATCTTGAACACACTAATACAGACTCAAGCGATGGAATTAGATTTGTTTTTAGAGGAATGTCATCATTTGAAGAATATAAATTGATACCTAAGATTGGCAGGAAGTTAGGAGAGAATCCCAAAAATAACAACACTAATTTTGAAGGAAAAATCACTAAAATTGGAAACGAAGATATTATTTTACGTCGAATTGAAAAACTGCGACAATATCTTAATCTTCGCCTACCAGCCTATGGGATTGATTTGCATGATTCGAATCAACAAAACAAAGAATGGCGTGAGATTTTTATTGCTCAACATTATGGGGTTCCAACAAATCTGTTAGATTTTACTCGTAATCCATTAACTGCATTGTTTTTTGCTTGCGAAGATTTAGCAATCAAAAAAAATGGAGTTTTGTATGCTGTTTCAATTAAAGCTCAAGACGTATCCCCAGAAAAGTTCGATTACAGTCACAGTGACTATAATATTGCAGCTTACAACTTACTTTCCAACTGTAATGATAAAAAGTCTCCTTATGATATCGACAAGCATGTATTTGTCGTTCCACCAGAATTTGATCATAGAATAAAATCTCAAAATAGTGTTTTTTGTTGTTTCCCAAAAGAAAAGCTTAATATCCCACTTGAACAATATTTCCCAAATAATACAACAACAAACAATAATGATTCAACTACAATTTTTAAAATCATAAAGTGGGAAATTCCTTATAAAAGTAAATCCAATATTCTCAATGAGTTAAATAAAATTGGAATTAATCATGCAACGGTATTCCCAGATATGTTCGGATTAGGAAAGTTCCTAAGTTGGAAACTTCTAAGTTGATAACGTTATTTCCCTAACGCGAATGGTCTTCCTTCATCATGCCACACTAACATTGTCTAGTCTTCCAAATAATTAACAAAACATTAAGTAAACTCTAACTATAGTATTTGAACAAGTGATTACTTTAGCAAATTACTGTATTGATAATATCATGAGAAGAATTGGCATTGTGTTTATTGTAATATTTATGTTTATTATCACCGCTGACTTATGCGCTCAGATAACAATTTCGGGTAGTATCTATGACGCTGTTACAAAAGAACCACTTCCATATTGTAACGTAGTTATCAAAGAAACAAACACAGGCTGCATTACCAACGAAGACGGGAATTTCAAAATAAAAACAAACAGCCTTCAAGATGTTTTAACAATTTCATATCTGTCATATAAAACAATAGAACTACCTGCTGGATATTTTCAGAAAAATCAAAAAGTCTATTTGCAGCAAGATTCATATATGCTGGCCGAAACAGAGATAATTGCAAATAATGATTACTTATACAATATGATTTTGCAGTGTTCAAAGAAAAACAAAAGTGCTAAAGAGAAATTTAGCAAAGCCTACTTTTCACTCGAAACAGTTGCAGATGAAAGACCGGTTGAAGTAATTGAGTGCTATTATAATGCAAAAATCAATAAAAACCATCCAGAAGCAATATTACTAAAAAATGGGAGGATTGCATTAGCTGCTATGAAGGAATTTTATTTTGTTAGTCTAAGTACAGGCGAAATATTAACATCATACAATATTTTTGAAAATCCTGATCGATATCTCGATTTGAACCCATTGCAGCTAAACAAAATTGCAATGAAACGGAAATACAAACTCGAAGTAATCTCTGTAAACGGGGATAACAGAAACATTTATCAAATAGCATTTAAACCAGAGAATCCTAATTCAGACTTATTTGAAGGTGAAATATGGATAGATAAAATCAATTCCAACATTTTAAAATTGACAATCAGTGACAAAAACATGAAAATGCATCCGTTTTTTCCTTTAAATCCTGAACACAAAATTGATTCAGTTGATTTCTCAATAAGCTATAATTTCACTTCTGATTCAATTGAAAGCAGTCCTAAGTTTATACAATTCAATTACTCTTTTTGTTATAATGATAATTATTCTGCTAAGCATATTACAACAAATGGTATTTTGTATTTTTTTGAAAATAATAAGCTTTTCTACAACCCCAGATTTTCTCAAAATGATTATTCTTCTTCTGCAATAAACACCCAAAACGGCACATCGACTATTGACGGATCAGAATCAAGGTTTATTTATTCCAAAGAATTAGGCACATACACAGATTATGATAAAATTGTTTCGATGCCATACAATGAGTTTTTCTGGAATCACAATGATGTAATTTTGCAAAGTGATAATAAGAAATCGTACCTCGAATTCTTTAAAGAAAACGGGGTTTTACTAAATTATAATGAATTGTCTGCATTGTCAGATGTGCATTTTTACGAAAAGAAATTAAAATGGTCACCAAATAGCAGAATAACATCTGAAATATTGAACAAGAAAAACAATTTCTCAATAAATTCAAACAATAATTTGAACTATAGTGCAACAATGTGTCTAGATGATTTTTACAATTTGAAAGGCCAGATATTTATGGATATTAATCAATTTGGAGACTCAATTTCAGTATTAACATCTACACTTATAGATTTAGACGAATCGTTTTTCTATCTCCAAAAAGAAGCATACACAGATTGTTTCATCAATAATTATTTCGATCTTATTGAAATGCAACGTAGAAATATGTTGAATGATTTAAATAAACATAATTACTCTGTTACTCAAATAGACTCGGTTTACAATTTAAACATTTTACAACTTAATGAAATCCAGACACAATACTTGAAAGAATGCGCAAGAGGGAGCAATGCAGAAGAATTGGACAAATGGTCCAAAATAATTAACAAATCGCTTGGAATAAATAATGCGATATTATTTAATGATTCTATTAGTGGTTTAAGATTGCGCACAGAGCTTTCCGGCGAAAGTGGCTCGTCTGCAATTGAAAAATACAATACAGCATCGGCTTTGTATAACATTGGAAAATATGAAGAAGCAAAAATTATTTTTCTTGATGCGATTGAAGATGGTGACAATCATCCTTGGTTATTTTACAATCTGGCACTCACTTGTTACAAGTTGGACGAAACCGAAAATGCATGTAAATATATTAAGCTTAGTGAAGAAGCCGGAGAGAAACCAGATTCTGCTTTAATTCGTACTTTCTGCAGATGAAAACTCTACTTCCTGACTCGTAAGTTCTTGCAACGC
>CAZOHR010000268.1:0-2521 GCA_964579045.1 uncultured Bacteroidales bacterium
ATTTCCGTATTTCCATTTTTTATTATTTCCAACAAGACATTTCCAACTACATGAATTATTCCTGGAGAGAGACATCGAATAATCAACCGGATTTATTGGTTCGAGACAGAAAATCTCAATGCTTGAACCAGTCTCTTTCATGAAAATCAGCCTGGCTTTAATAACTTTGGTGTCGTTAAAAACTAGAAGACTGTTTGCAGGAATGTATTTGCTGATGTTTTTGAAGGTATCACAAGATATGGCATTACCTCTCATAACGAGTAGCTTGGAATCATCACGCTTAGCTAACGGATACTTTGCAATCTTCTCGTCTGGTAAATAATAATCGTATTCGTTAATGTTTATTTGCCTGCCTTCGGTCATTTTTGTTAATTTTGCACAAAAATATGAAAAAGTTCGAAGTGCTGATGACTGAAATTCGCCAAAACTAAGATTTGTTATTTTTCGAGAAATCGAAGTTTATATTTGGGGACAATGCTTGGTCATGAGAATACTAAGATTTTAGAAGGTAGAAATATAATTAAAGAAAAATATAATGGAATTAAGTATAGGAGATAAAGTTAGATTTTTGAATGATGTAGGTGGAGGGATAGTAGTTAAGATAATCTCCAAAACAATGGTTGTGGTTAAAGATAAAGATGATTTTGAATATCCTTTTCCTGCAAACGAACTTGTTGTTGTTGCCAAGGCAGCCGTTGTGCCCGAACCAGTGAAACAGCCGACTGTTGAAAATAAAACGGAAGATGTAATTAAATCGGTACATCCAAAACACAAGCCTGAATTAAAAAATGATAATATCACCGAAATACTTTTTGCATTTATTCGCAAGAGCGTAGGTGAATTCGATGGTTTTGAATGTTTTATAATCAATGATTCTGACTTTTATATCTTTTATCATATTGTGCTGCGAGGTGAAAATGGTTATGAAAAGATAGATGCTGAGATTCTTGAACCCAATACAAAGATGAGTATTGGAGATCTTAGCAGAGAACAGATTAATACATCAAAAGAATTGATTATCCAGATGATGTTTTATAATCATCCATATCAAACATTGCATGAGATGGTGGAACGAAGAATTAAAATTGTTCCTTTGAAATTCTTCCAGGATCATGCTTTTAAAGATAATGAATTCTTTGACGAGAAAGCATATATGTTTGAGTTGTTGAAAGAGAAGCCAGGATTAGGACAATCACTAAAAACAGATGATGATTTTGAAAGAATTTTGGCAGAAAAGGATTTAAATGACGAGGAAGATCTATCGAAAAGATTCAAACCTCGAAAAGAAGCTCAGACTGTTGAAGTGGATTTGCACATAAATCAGTTGGTGGAGAGTGTAATTGGGATGTCGAATGCTCAGATTATTCAAAAGCAGATGGAAGTTTTTCACTCTACTATGACAGATGCAATTTTAAATAAGGCAGGCAAAGTTATTTTAATCCACGGAATTGGAAATGGAACTTTGAAAGCTGCAATAAGAGAGTCACTATCTGTTCAATATAAGTTGTCATACGAAGATGCATCATTCCGTGAATATGGTTTTGGTGCAACAATGGTTCTTCTTTAAGCCACCTTAGCTCAGGGGTAGAGCAGCTGTTTCGTAAACAGCAGGTCGCGGGTTCAAATCCCGTGGGTGGCTCTTTTTTTAGTCATTTACTTAACAACCACTTTAATCTTTTCTGCAATTTCTAAAGCAGTAGTAAAAGTACTTAAATCGGTGTAAAGTTTTCCGTCTTTCCCAGCATAATGTCCATGCCCAATTGGATTCAGAATGTATTCTTCCATCAGGTTTTCAGAATCTATGGTTACGGAATATATCAGCGATGGTTGACAAGAATTTCTGTATTCTTTTTCCTCTGGATATTTTGCATTATGCCAATAGTTATTAAAATCCCATGCTTGATTTATTTCCATAACAATTCTGAATTTGCCTTTTATCCTCGCATCTGACTTTGTCTTTAATAGGAAATCCTCTTTTGGAGTTGCTCCAGTATAAGCATCAATTACTGGTTTGTCTGTTGTAGGAATCTCAGCATTTGATGTTCTCTTATGGATGAAATATGGCAAAGTGGCATGATACATTTTTGCTCCAGCCTCCCATTTTCCAGATGTAGCATCGGCATATCTATAGATTCCTGTGGACACCGATTTTGTGACAAAAATCTCTTGTACAAACTCTTCGTCCATTGTTTCTATCCAAATTGCAAAACTTGGGTTGTTATGACCTTTGCCAGCGGTGAAGTCTATTTCGAAGCTGAAGCCTTTTCCGTTTATATTTGCTTCAATGACTTCCTTTTCTTTATGATTTTTTCTACAAGGTCTTTTTCCTGTATTTGCAATTGTACTAGTTGCCAACGCCATCAATAGAAGGCTTGTTATTATCGTTTTCATATATTCGTTTTTTACTATCAAGATATTGTATTACTAAAAATTAAAAATCTACTATAATTCCTAATGTGGGAACAATCGTTCCGCTGCCATCGGATATAATTCTACGCAAGTTGTAATTTTGTGGGTTTTC
>CAZOHR010000268.1:2621-5384 GCA_964579045.1 uncultured Bacteroidales bacterium
ATATTTGAAGATGTTTCTATATCATAAGGAGTGTATGGCAAACCACCAGCATATCGCCATTTTAGTCCAATGAACCAGTCATTTTTAAATTTCTTTGTAGCGGTAATTGTTAAAATATGTCTGTTGTCCCATGATGTTGATACATAGTCACCGTCTGTGTTTTTAAATTCGCTAACTGCAAAAGTGTAAGATACTGACACATTAAAATTTCCATCAAATCTGTTCTGACTTAAAACCTCAAATCCATAAGCATGACCTTGACCAGTACTTGTGATTTCTTCATCACCAAGAACTCCAAAATCTACAGGCTTAAACGCTAATACCAAAGAATCTTTTACAGAGAATGGATATTTGTCATAGAGTTTATAAAATCCTTCTATGCTGATAATTGATGAATTTGTTGGACGATATGCAAAACCACCAATTAGATGGTCGGATTGGATGTATTTTATGTCGTTATTTTTGTTGATAAGGACATTATCACTATCTCTATAACCTAAACTAGTGTATGATGGGAGTAAATAATATCTTCCAGTATTCATATTTACACTTAACTTTTCGGTAATGTCGAAGGAAGCAGAAAAACGTGGCGAAAATTGCTCCAATGGATTTGCCATGGAAGCAGAATACTCATTTCCATCAAATCTTACTCCTAAGGATAATGTTAACCTATTTGATATAATTGATTTTGAAACTTGACCAAATGCTCCATATTTGAGCATGTCGAGATTAGAATCATAGTTAATTTCTTGTTGTCCGAATGGTGTGTATACATTAAGATAGCTGCTATTGTAGTAGCGTGCATATTCAAAATTGCCACCGTAGCTAATTCTAAAGTTATTGTCAGTCTTGAAGAAATCTTCTATTCTGAATTTATTTTCTGCTTCAAACGATGAGTAATTGTTAAGTAGATTAGCATCATCTATAATATTGTCTTTATATTTATAATATTTGTTGTTGAGCATATTTCTGCTTCCTACAAGTGTAGTATAGCCTTTGTCTCTAAATCTTTTATAAACTGTTCCCAATGTGTATGTCCATTGTTCGCTTTCTGATAAATACCCAAGAAGGTAAGATTGGAACTCTGTTGGATTCTCAATATTGCGGTCTAGTACATTAATGTCATAAGCGCCAATTCCAATAAAGCTAATCTCACTTTTATCATCAATTTTATGCTTAACTTTAAACTGCATATCGTTAAAAGTTGGCAGAAATGGTAAGCCAATTAACTGGAAGAGGAAATTGAGATACGATCTACGAGCCGACACAATGTAGGTTGTATTGTCGTTAATTGGACCATCTAGTGTGAGTGAAACTTCAGAGGCTCCAAGACTACCACGAAAGCGCATTTCATCTTTGTTGCCGTCAATCTGCTTAAAATTGAAGACTCCACTCAAAGCATTGCCTCTATTTGCTGGAAAAGCGCCCGAATAAAAGTCAACTTCTCGTAGAAAGTCAGCATTTATAATTCCATTTGTACCTCCACTAGCACCTTGTGTAGCAAAATGATTTAAATTAGGTATTTCTATGTCATCGAGATAGAATTTACTTTCGTTTGATGCTCCTCCACGTACTATTACATCGTTTCTGTTTTGGCCTGGAATAGCTGCTACTCCTGGAAGATTCTGGATGACTTTTGAAATATCTCTGTTTGCACCAGGAGAATTTTCTATTTCAGATAGTCCAATGCTGCGCAGCGATACTGGAGATTCGTCATTCTTTTTAAACATTTGTGCTTTTACTGTTACTTCAGACAATGTAACTGCCGACTCACGCATAGCAATATTAACAGTAGCTGTTTTGCCTGGGGTTATTTGAATTTCTTCCGACATTTTAGTCTCAAATCCAAGCGCAGATACTGTTAATCTGTAAATACCTGGTTTTAATGCTGCTATAATAAAGTTACCATCGAAATCTGAAGTTGCTCCAATCTCAGTGTTTTCAATATAAATATTTGAGAATGGTAATGGCTCATTATTTACTTCATTGTAGATTCTACCGTTTATTTGCCCAACCTGCGAATAGGTGTTTGCCGATAAAAGAAGAAGGATACTTAAAAAAAATGCTATGTGCTTCATACTAATTATATTATATTTTGTTTAATGTTGTAATCAAAACAATAAACAATGAAAAATGTTTAATCAACATTCAAATTTAATAAAAAAATCATTAATATTTGTACAGATTGTTAAATTATTAAATATTGATTTTGATTCAACAATAGGAATTATTGAAGATTTAGTGGAAAGAGGACTAAAATCAGAACTGCAAATGTCAGCGCACAGGGTTTTATAAAGGAATTTTGGGCACATTCTGTTTTTTCTTAAAAGTTATCTTAAGTAAGGTGTAACTAAATGAGTAAAATTAAAATTATGTTAAAATAAATATCAGTGAATATCATATCAGATAATGAATTAAATTTGTGCTATGCGAATTAGTGGATTATTATTAGATAATATTAAGATTTCGGTAAATGCGATAAGGTCAAACTTACTTCGCACCATCCTAACTGTACTCATTATTGCTATTGGTATCATGGCTTTGGTAGGAATTTTAACAGCAGTTGATTCGATTAAAAGTACTATTAGCAGTGAGTTTCAGAGTATGGGGGCAAACACTTTTACTATTCGGCAGCAGAGATCAGAACAGCATGGTGGCGAAAATAGACGAAGTGTCGCTAATACTAAGATAACATTTGAGGAAGCAAGCAGATTTAAAGAGGAATTTGAAATGTTAAGTCGTGTGAAACCAAAAGATGTAGAA
>CAZOHR010000269.1:0-5383 GCA_964579045.1 uncultured Bacteroidales bacterium
GCCCTACGCACCCTTGTTTTCCTTATTTCGACAGGCTCAATACAGGAAAGGAAGCCTGCACACTGTGAATCCTATATTTATTGTGCGTTGGCTCACTATAGGGATAAAGGGGTGTGAGGGGTTTAAACATAATTTTCACCCACTAAATTCGTGGTAGAACATTTTTATTTATGATTTGTGAATAATGTTGATTAGAAATACATTATTTAACTCACTAATCATATCTTTGTATAATTATTACTAAATGAAGTTATGAGCGTTGAATTATACCATACAGCAGATAAATCGAATACTCTTTTTTCTACCGAATTTGGACAGCATTATCATAGTATAAATGGTGCCTTTACTGAATCAATACATATTTTTGTTGAATTAGGATTAAAGAATATCGAATTAGATAAAATTTCCATTTTAGAAATAGGATATGGGACAGGTTTGAACGCTATATTGACATATAAAGCAAATTTAGAATTAAATAAAGAGATTTACTATCAAGGTATTGATGTATATCCTCTGGAGAAATCTGTTTTTGAAAGTTTAGGATATAATCAGTTTATGGGTGGTAGCAATCAGAGTTTATTGCAATTTAATGAAGATTGGAATTGTGAGTGTGAGATTAATCCAAACTTTGTTTTACATAAGCAAATAGTTGATTTACAGTCTTTTAACTCGGATAGAAAGTTCAATCTGATTTACTTTGATGCATTTTCCCCTGAAGCTCAGCCAGAGCTGTGGACAGTAGATGTATTTAAAAAATTATCAACATTGTTATTAACTGGAGGAATTCTTGTAACATATTGTAGTAAAGGAATTGTAAAGCAAAATTTGCGAGATTCGGGTTTTGATGTAAAGCGTTTTGCTGGTCCCCCTGGGAAAAGACATGTGTTGCGTGCAACCAAATTATAGATTTATACATCTAGCCTAAAAATATTCATTTACAATCTATGTTTGCAGAATTAAGTCTCATTCTTTAATCAGTGAGATGGCTTGCTGTTTATAATAGAGGAGAATTGCAAAGTTTTATGAGGCTAGGCATTCTGCTTTAAATGAAAGTTTATGAATAATTTTGGCAAGTATTCAATTTTATTTTTATTTTTGAGGTATTATTTATTAACCATTAAACTAAACGCAAATTATGAGAACTTTTACAAGAACAATTTTGATTGCTATGCTGCTGGCTTTGCCTGTCTTCAGTATTTTCGGTCAAACTGTCAATTCGCTATGGGTTGACGGAAGAGTGTATTTCAAGATAGCAGATGATGCTGTTCTGAATGTGACTAATAACGATGGAAAGATAAACCCAAAGGACGTTTATTTTCTTGAAGGATTGGTAGAAAAATATGGAATTACTGAATTGGTAATGCCATTTAGATCTGCATCAAGCGACATCCTTCAACGTACTTTTAAGATGGATTTTAGCGAAATTGCCGACATTAAAGAATTGTTGAGCGATTTAAATGCAAATCCAGATATTGAGTATGCTGAGCCAGCACCTCTGTTTTTTATCTCATTAATACCAAATGATCCTTATTTCGATGCTGACTTAAGTGGTGGACTTTTTGGATCTGCAAATTCGTCTTGGCATTTGAATCTTATTAATGCGTCTCAAGCATGGGATGTTACTCCTGGTGACGAAAATATCGTTGTTGCGGTTTTAGATAATGCAATTTGGATTGATCATCCAGATTTGACAAATAAGGTTGTTATGGCAGTTGACCTAGGAAATGGAGACAATGATCCAAATCCACCAACTGCAACATATATTTGGTCTCATGGTACCCATTCTGCTGGACTTATTGCTGCAGAAACAAATAATGGTATTGGCGTTTCTTCAATTGGTGGAAATATCAGTCTTATGGCAGTAAAACTTGGCGACGATGCTAGTGATGGTCAGTCGATGGCTGCTGGTTTTGAAGGAATTGTATGGGCTGCTGATAATGGTGCTGATGTAATTAATATGTCATGGGGAAGTCCACAGTTTTTTCAGACAATGCAAAATATTGTAAACTACGCATATAATAAAGGTTGTGTACTTGTTGGTGCTGCTGGAAATAACGGTAATGGTGCGGAAACTCAGATGAATCCAGATATTCCAATCAATTATATTGGTTATCCAGCTGCATTAGATCATGTTATTTCTGTTGGATCTTGCGATGTTGGAGATAATAAATCTGATTTTTCAAATTATGGAACTTGGATTGACGTTTTAGCTCCAGGTGGATATGCAACTACTGGTTTTGTTGGAATAGGTGCGTTTTCTGTACTTAGTACAACTTATAACGAGGCTGGAACAGCTTGGGATATGATAAATGGTACTACTGGTGGAGCAGCATCTTATGGTGTTTCAGGAAATTATGACCTAATGCAGGGTACATCAATGGCTTGTCCTGTTACTGCTGGTTTATGTGGTTTAATTCTTTCTGCAAATCCTGACTTGACGCCAGAAGAACTCGAAGCGATTTTAAAATCAACTTGTGATAATGTGGATGCTGAAAATACAGATTTCCTTGACTCGATTGGCGCAGGACGTATCAATGCTTTTGCAGCTGTTCAAGCAGCTGTTGCTTTAAATGCTCCTCTTGTTGCTGATTTCGAAGCAAGTAATGTTGTGGTTGCCGAAGGTGGAACAGTAACTTTCACCGATCTAACCACTGGAGTTCCTACTACATGGGCATGGGAATTTGAAGGTGGAACTCCATCTACAAGTTCTGCTCAAAATCCAGTTGTAACATATAACACTGCTGGTGTCTATATGGTAACTTTGACTGCTGGCGATGGTGTTAATGAAGATGTTGAGATTAAAACAGAATTTATCCTTGTTGGACAGAGCGGAAGTGTTGCCGAAAGTGCATGGATTGAGCAGAATACTCATTTTACAAGTCCTTATAGAGGAGTTTTTAAAACTGCTGTTATTGACGAAAATACTGCATGGGTGTTAACATACGACGGTTCTGGTGGAAGTATTACGAGAGACTTTGCACGCACTGGTGACGCAGGTGAAACATGGACTCCTGATACAATCGAAGTAGCTACTAACTTTGCTCCTGGCGATATTACAGCAGTTGATGATATGACTGCTTGGGTTGCTGTTTATGATGTTGCTGGTGGTGGTGGAATTTATAATACTACTGATGGTGGTGCAAATTGGGTACATCAAGCTACTGCAACATTTGCTGGGACTACTAGTTTTGCCAATGTAATTCACATGTTTGATGCTGATAATGGCTATTGTATGGGCGATCCTATTAATGGCGAATTTGAAATCTATACAACTACCGATGGTGGTGATAACTGGATTTTGCTTGGTGGCGCAAATATTCCTAATCCAGAAACTGACGAAATGGGATGGACTGGAGTTGCCGATGCTGTTGGTGATATAGCATGGTTTGGTACAAATACTGGTCGAGTTTTCAAAACAACAGACCGCGGATTAACTTGGAATGTTTATGAAACTGGCGAAGCAAATGTTAGTACTTTATCTTTTTCAGATGATCAAAACGGCGTAGCAATTTGTCAGGTTGCAAATGCTACTACTGGTGTAATCGAAAGTTGGAAAATGGTTAAAACAGTTAATGGTGGCCAAACATGGAGCCAGATTGCTGTAGAAGACCAATATTTATCTGATGTTTCTGCTGTACCTGGAAATCCAAGTATGCTTGTTGGTACTAAGATATCACAAACTGCAGGCGATAATTTTTCAGCTTATAGTTTAGATCTTGGCACAACATGGACAATGCTCGACGATTCAGTTCAGTACACAAATGTTATTATGTTCAACGAAGATTGTGGATGGGCTGGCGGCTTCAACTGGGACGAAAATAGTGGAGGTATTTATAAATGGGTAGGATTTACTCCAACAGATGAGCCTTATTTTACTTCTTCACCAGCTTTGGAAGTTATTGAATTTGATACATATACATACAATGTTGTTACTGTTGATCCAAATAGTTTAGCACTCGACATTACAGCACCTTTATTGCCTGCATGGTTAACTCTAACCGATAATGGTGATGGAACCGCAACTCTTACAGGAACAGCTCCAGAAATAGTAGGAGAGACAGAAGACTTTAATGTAACATTAAATGTTTCAAATGGAACTTACGATTCAGATCAAGCATTTGTAATTACTGTTTTAACATCTAATACAGCACCTGAATTTACATCTGAGCCAAGCTTAAACCATGTTCAGTTTATTCCATTCGTTTACGATGTTGTTGCAACAGATGCACAGGGTGACGATCTTACAATTACTGCAACTACACTTCCTTCATGGGCAAGTTTTGTTGATAATGGCGACGGAACAGGAACTGTAACTGGAACTCCTTTAACGACTAGTTCTATTGGATTCCAAATGGTTATAAGAGTTAGTGATGGAATGTTTGAAGATGTTCAGGACTTTAGAGTGAAAGTTACTGCTAACGATGCTCCTGAGTTTACTTCAACTCCTGTAACAACTCATTTACAGAACACTGTTTATACATACAATATCACTGCTGTTGATACGGAAAATGAAGTGCTTACAATTACTGCAACAACATTGCCAGCTTGGGCTACATTAACTGACAATGGCGATGGAACAGCAATTCTAACAGGTACTCCTTCACTAATTAGCTCTCCTGGCGATCAGGTTGTGTTGAATGTTAGTGATGGACATAATTCTGATATTCAGGATTTCGTTATTGAGGTTACTCCAAATAGCATCGAAGACTTTGGTTACGGAGTAGTAGCAGTTTATCCTAACCCAACAAGTTCATTTGTGAACGTTATGAATTGTCAAGGTGCAACATATGAGATTATTGATATTGCTGGAAGAGTTTTATCTTCAGGCGAAATTACTAATTCTGTTGCAAATATTAAACTTGATGAATACTCTGAAGGAAACTATATGATTCGTTTATATAATAACGAAAAAGTAATTTCTGTAAATATTATTAAGTTATAAGAGTATAATATAGTATAAAGCATCTCGAAAGTATTATTATCCGATTATTATTGTAATTGACTTGGTAATTGGAAAATAAAATGATACTTTTGGGGTGCTTTTTGTTTTTATATGGAGACAGTCGATATATTAGGGTTTGCAGCTGTTGTGGTAGGACTAACCGGGTTTTTGGCCTATGGTAAGTACCAGAGAAGAGTCCTTTTCTTAGTTGCAATTTTAGGTTTGCTCGTTTATAGCCTAATGAGACCTATCTATCCTATTACTGCTTTGATGGTTATTGCTCTGGGATACTATGCTTATAGTATCTACAAAGCCAATAAGAGTAAAACATCAATTAAGCTACTCGAAGTTGAGTTTGACAATAATTACATTGTTGAATTTATACAAAACTATAAACGCGACATTTACAATTACTTTCCTTTTTACGAAGCTCAGAAATCT
>CAZOHR010000270.1:0-5382 GCA_964579045.1 uncultured Bacteroidales bacterium
TGATTCATTGGATATGCACTCCAGATTGTACTCAAATCTTCGGTTCCAAAATATACTGTTGCATTAGTCGATGTGCCATTATCGCACCATCCAATCACAATAGTAGTCGTTGGGTCATCGCGGTACGAGGCTCTATAATACTGTGTTCCTGCAATCAGATTTGCTACAAATAGCAAGGATAAAATGGTTAAAATTTGTTTTTTCATAATATTATCAATGGAAAATTTGATTTAGAATTTATATTGTAGTCTCAGGGTAAATACATCGTCTTTAATATCTCGATCGAAGCCAGGAGAATGGCGGCGTCCAAGTCGCAAATCGCCTGTATATAATGGAATTGATGTAATTTCGTTTTTAACATTTTCGTAGAAAGCTGTAAATTTCAGATTTTCTGTTAATTGCCAATTCCATCCAATGCCAATAGTAGAAAATTTAACGTCTGCAGGCGACATATAAGTTTTGCCAACTTCGAGTGTGTCGTTATAATATAACAGGTCAATATCTTTACCTGCAATATCTGTGTTTGGATCGTACCAGTCGTATTTTATTACAATCTGGTGTTTTGTTTCCATAATATTTTGTGTTACGGAGATATAACCTCCATTGAAATTACGTACCATTGTGCTGTGATTTTTATTACTAAGCTTTACCATAGTAGGATTATATGGTTGAGGCTGGTCATACATCGGCCAAGCCAAACCAGCAGTTGGTCCTGATGAAGAATAGGTATTTATTTCATTATAAATTACATAATCTTTTTCAACATTATTGTTGTTAACTGCTGCAGGTTGTTCGCCCCACATATATTCTCCACTGATCTCGGTTTTTCCGAAAGGTGATTTGAATTCAAATTGTGCATCAGCTCCGTAGTAAATTCTTGAAACTCCGCTTCCTGTTGTTCCAGATGCTAATGTCTGTGCCGAATCAATATAAAATCCTTTGTAAGATACGCCTGCTGTATCTACAAGATCGCCAAAATAATAAATATAATATTTTGTGTTTACATTTGAAGCAATGGTGTCAACAGGTTCGTAAACATGCTCAACTTTACCATTATAATATGAAAACCCTGCTGCTGCCTTAAAATTCTCAACTGACTTTGGAGTGAAAATCCTTAGATTCCCGATAAAATCTTTGTAGTTATCGGTTTCAACTGCAGAGCCGTTACCATTCACCATTGCTGCATTGATTTCGAAAAATGAAAGAGGATTTTTCTCAGGCAAACGGAATCCGATTTTAACGCCTAAATCTCTTTCGCCAGGAAATAGTGTCTGAGCAACACGTGATCTTTCGGGATTATTTCGAAGTGCCGACGAATAAGGAACTTCGTATCCAAATGGTCTGTTAAATAATCCAGCTGAAAGACTTATTGATTTTATGTATGGGTCTTTTACCGAAATATACATATCTTTAACTGCAAATCCTTTTTCGGTAAAATCAAAAGATAGTTTTGCTTCGGTAATGTCGGTGTTATGAGTAAAAGCCAATCTGCCTCTACGAACTTGAAATCTAGAATAAGTGAGGTCATTAGTAAAAGCCCCTCCGCTATAATTGGCAAAATATTTTGTTGTAGAGCCAACCGAATCGGGAACAAAAAACTGTTGATACTGAGTTTGAATATAGCCCGAAATCTTAATTTTATCGGAATTAGTCTGATCTTGAGCATCTAACTTTTGTGCGATTAATAGCGAAACAATCGTTAAAGTTGAAATTAGTAAAAGTGATTTCCTCATAATTTTAATTTGATTTATACTGCCCAAAACTATCAGTCTCAAATTAAAAAATTGTTAAGTAAATATTAATACATTGATAATTCGCAAGTAAAAAAATGAAGAAAGCTAGAATATTTAGTGGCCAGGTTTAATGATATTTTCGAGAAGTTTTGCTCCTAAAATATCTATAGAGGCATTTTTTGACTTTTGTTTTGAATTGTTATCTGATACAGATAAGACTTTTTTGTCGGGAATTGCCATTTTTCGTCCGCAAATCCAATCTTTAAGCTCAGAATTGGTTAAAATAACATTGTCGAAGGAATTGTAAAACATTCGAAGAGCCCTTGTTATCATTTTTCTGTTAGACTCATCAGTTTTATGTTTTGTATCAATGGCTGCAATCTTGTTTTCGCCTACAATAATACTTGCTGGTACAGAGAATGCCGTTTTAAGATATAGAGCAAGGAGACCCATCACACTGTCCGATGAACAAATTATTTTGGTGTATTCGTTGGTTTCGAATATTTTCTGAACTTCAAGAAAATCTGGAACCTTAATCAGAGAACCTTCAAAAAGTGGATTTTTGTAAACAAGCCCAGGTTTAACCACAATAAGGTTTTTATCCTGAGAGATTTTTTCACCACAAACCAGCATGTCTATTGGCAGATTTTCTGACTGTATCTGTCGTAATGCTGATTTGTGTAAGTTTGCTAAACTATTTGAGTCATCATTTATGTCGAACAACCATAATATGCGTTCGCGATTTATGAACTTGTTTAGGTTATTTGAGAAGCTTTCGAGTAATTTTCGATTATTATATAGTGCTTTAATTCCAGTAAAATTGGCAGCAAGAATTAGTCCAGTTGATAAAAAAGGAAAAGATAGTCCATCAAGAAATTTAACTAAATCGAGGTTCTGAGATTTATCTTTGTGACTTCGTTTTGTGTTTTTTTCTTTCTTTGGTAAGTATTCTCGTACATCTGAGGGTAGTTCAAATCTGCTTATTAAATCATTTATTGCTGAGAAACTTAGATCTTTTTCGGTGAAATTCTGCTCAATTTTTAATTTAAATCTGTCCAGCAATAATGTGTTAAGATGTGTATATATATTTTGAATCACAGCATTGTATTCATTTACTGAATTTGAATTTGAAGCAGACAAAGAAGATAGATTAACGGCTTCGGCAAAAACCTTTTTATAATCGTTTGGAATAAGCCAACTTTCGTAAGGTTTTGGTTTTTTTCCCATAAAACTATTGTGAATAAGTTCCACAATCCTCATGGTATTTTTATGGTGCTGCAATTCGGCAAATCCATTTGAAGCAAGCAAAGCCAACAATTTATCGCGATAGCTACCTTTATGAAGAATAACTCGCATTAGTCCCGGATCTTTTCTGTTTAGGGCAATCTGACAAACGTAGTCGAGTAGGCTTACAATAAGTCGGGTTGAATCGTTGTGTAATCCGAATGGAAACATATCGCCATTCCTAAGAGCTTCTAGTGCAAGAGCAGACATTGTTTCCTTCTTCTTTCGATTTGCAAGGTTTGCAATTTTTAGATATGTACCTGTTTGACCAGCAAATAAACCAATATGAGAATCGGACCCACCGCTCATTGATTTTTTGTAAACATTATGGCAATAGTCATTGGGGTTTATTTTGTGAATAGCGGCAAATTTATCAATGGTTTCTTTATCTAATCTGTCAACCCATTCTTTAACCAACATATTCTGCCAAGTATCGCGCTGTCCGTTAAGCACTTCGAATCTCTCGAATATCAGCGACATTTTTTCAAAAAATGCCATTGGAGGCAAAGCAGAAGTAGATTTATAGTGATATAGCGGATGAGCCCAAATTGTTGGAATATTTTGCTCGCAAGTATATTGCTGAAAAGCGTATATGTCAGTTCGTAAATTTTGCAATTTTTCCTCTTGCTCTGTGTTAAATCCAAAGGTCAATACATGAATACCTATTTTGAAATCGGGAACCATACAACTAAATTCAGCACCAGTAAGAATGTCAAATCCTTTGTCCTGTAATTCATAGCACGATCTAGTGTTGTTATGATTGGTTACAGTAATAACATCAACTTTGTTTTTTTCGAGATTCTTTACCAGCGCACTTGTTTTTGTCCATGTTTCGGGCACATTAAGAATCCTACCAATTAGTTCATCGGGAACATTGCTGTTGTAATCGTGGCAATGCAAATCAATTTTAATAAGATTGTCGGTATTTTCGCACATATAAGCTTGCGAAAGAAAACTTTGCAATTCATCGTATAGCTCTGCCTTAAGAGGCGAATTTGAGTCGTAAGGATTGTTGTTCATGACAAAGTTCTAATTATCTGTAACCAAATTAATTTTAGCTCAAAAATATCGGCTATTTGTTTAATAACTTATAATGAATTGTAAAGGAATTGTTAAATAATTAGAAAGGGTTTTGTGATTAAATATTTTTTGATGGATTGATGAGGTGATTTGGAACTATGGCTTCAATCACGGTGGATTAAAGAGGTGAATCATTTTTATCACTAACACACTTAATATAGGCAAACATTGATTACACTGAATTACAACAATCGAGAAATATGTAAAATTTAATGAAATTATAAACTGATGTATCCTTGGGACTTTTATGTCTAAATTATCTTCTAAATTGTTTTTTGATTAAGATTTAAAATTTAATAAAATGTTAACATCTATATTTCTTATTTGTGCTACAAAAAAAGTACTTTGCGAGGTTAATATTTTATTTTTAAAAGGTAAGTACTCTTCATATGTGGCGGCTTGCCTCCTTCGGCACAAACAGGTAAATGGGCTATTCAGATGATTTGCAAAAAGGAAAAAATAAAATTTGTTTCAGATAAATAAAATAACGCAAAAAAACCAAATCAAGATAATGAAAACAATCGTTTATTACTACTCAAACAAAGGAAGCAACAGGTTTTTGGCAAATAAAGTCGCCAAAGATTTAGATTGTAAAATCGAAGAAATCAAGCCACGTTTAAATGCTCACTTATTAATGCTTATGGGCATTAACTTTGGAAATACGAAACTAAAATCAAATTGCGCAGACTACGACAGAGTAATTCTTTGCGGACCAATTTGGATGGGCAAACTAGTAGTTCCGTTAAAGAATTTTGTGAAGAAAAACATCTCAAAAATCAACAATTTAGTTTTCGTTACATGTTGCGGAAGTACTTTTGATAAAAAAGATGATAAATTCGGACATAATTTAGTTTTTAATCAAGTAAAAGAGCTTGCAGGCGAAAAATGTAAGCATTGCGAAGCATTTCCAATAGTTTTAGTTTTACCTCCAGAACTTAGGGAAGATTCCAGCGCATTTATGAAAACCCATTTGAATAGTGAAAATTTTAAAGGGGAGATAGTGGAGGTTTATGATGAGTTTATTTCCAAACTAATTAGACCTTAATTCTTAACCACCTATTAGCAACATTTTAAAGATTCTATAACATTAAAATGCGATTTATGCATTTTAAATTTTCGAATTGAAAAAGTTTAGCGTAACGATTTTAAACAGTATTTCCTACAATCCTTTATTGCAAGTTTATTTTAACCCCAACTTTATACACCGCTTCACCATCAACTATAGTATATGCATCATCCAAATTTTCAATGTCCTGACCAAGAATGTTTGATAGAGTTAAGAATG
>CAZOHR010000271.1:0-5361 GCA_964579045.1 uncultured Bacteroidales bacterium
CTTGCCTTATCGGTTGCAAGGGCAACAGACAAAGGGCTTTATTCGGTTGTTGGTGGCGGAGACACTATTGCAGCATTAAACAAATATAGTCTAGCTCACAAAATCTCTTATTTAAGCTCGGCAGGCGGAGCATTATTGGAGTATATTGAAAAGAAAAATCTGCCAGCAATCAAAGCAATTAAACAATCTTTCAGTGTTGACGACTATAATTTTTATGGCAAAAGAGCTCTTATAAGAGTTGACTTTAATGTACCTCTTGATAAAGAATTTAATATTGTTGACAATACCCGAATCGTTACTGCAATGCCAACTTGTCGCAAAATATTGTCGGATGGTGGCTCAATCGTTTTAATGACACATCTTGGAAGACCGAAAGGTGCTTATGAAGAAAAATATTCAGTTAAACACATTGTACCATTTTTATCAAAAGCTCTAGAAACAAATGTTAAATTTGCGACAGACTGCATTGGAACAGAAGCAGAGAAAATGTCGCGAGAATTAAAGCCAAGGGAGGTTCTGATTCTTGAAAATCTTCGTTTTCATCCTGAAGAAGAAAAAAATGATGAGAAATTTGCAAAGGAACTGTCGAAGCTGGGAGATGTATATATTATGAACGCATTTGGAACAGCACATCGTGCACATGCCTCAACATATATGATTGCAAAGTTCTTCCCCGAAGACAAAATGCTTGGGTATTTAGTAGAAAGCGAAATAAACAATATAAACAGAGTTTTATTCAAAGGCGAGAAACCATTTACCGCTATTGTTGGTGGGTCGAAAGTTTCTACGAAAATTGATATCATTCGTGCCTTAATGGCCAAGGTTGACAATCTTATTATTGGTGGAGGTATTGCATTTACATTTATTAAAGCAATGGGAGGAAATGTTGGGGATTCTCTCGTAGAAGACGACTATTTACCAGTAGCAAGAGAAATCCTTGAACAAGCAATGAAAACTGATGTAAAATTATATTTACCTATCGATACCGTAATTGCAGATAAATTCGATAACGATGCTAAAATAAAACATTGCAAAATAAACGAAATTCCAGATGGATGGAAAGGTCTTGATATTGGAATAAAAACAGCAGAAACATTTGCAAAAGTTATTGAAAAATCAAATACACTATTGTGGAATGGCCCAATGGGTGTTTTTGAGATGGATCATTTCTGCAATGGAACCATAAAAATTGCTCTTGCAGTATCTAGATCTACTGACTTTGGAGCATTCTCACTCGTTGGTGGTGGTGATAGTATCGCTGCATTAAACAAATATGGTCTTGCACACAAAATAAGCTATGTCTCAACTGCTGGAGGCGCTTTACTAGAATATATCGAAGGAAAAGAGCTGCCAAGTTTAAAGGCAATTAGAACCAAAATATAGATATTTGTGACATTTCTAAAAAACAGCTCAAAAGTACGATTGTCAGGTATTTCTCAAAATAAGGCACTTGTGTGCGATTATTAACAAAGATGTCTATATCCTTATAATCTTTATATAAACTAGCCACAATATGCAACTGTACGTATAAATACGTATTTTTCGTAGTTTTTAATTCATTACTGTAATAAAACAAGTGTACGGACAAGTTTATTTTTAATTTTGCTGATATTAATCACAATTTTTTCATATTATGAGGAAATTTTTACTTGTTTTAATTGCCGCTTTGTTTGTACACGTTTCTTTAATTTCGCAGACAGTAATGTTTTCTGGATCTGTTAGTGATGGAAGCACAAAAGAATACTTGTATGGTGTTAATATCATGATTAACAACACTGACGGCCATTTGGAAGGGAAAACCCAATTAGGGACTACAACAGATTTTGACGGGCTATTTAAAATTGCTTTGTACCCAGGCTCTTATCAAGTTAAATTCGTTTATATCGGATATGAAGAAAGAACCGAAACAATCGAACTTTCTGTTGGCAAACCATTAGTTATGGATATAATCATTGAACAAAAAGCAGAGATTATTGACGAAGTGGTTGTGAGTGCGGGTAAATACGAGCAAAAACTATCGGAAGTAACTGTTTCGATGGAAGTAATAAAACCGTCAACAATAGAGAATAATAACTCTTTTGACATGGCTGATGCAATAAATCAGGTCCCAGGTGTTGATATTACTGATAAGCAGCCAAGTATAAGATCGAGCACTGGCTGGAGTTATGGGGCAGGAAGTAGAGTGATAATTCTGATGGATGATCTTCCTATTATGTCGGCTGATGTTGGAGATGTTAAGTGGAATTATATTCCAGTTGAAAACATTTCTCAGGTTGAGGTCGTTAAAGGTGCAAGTTCTGCTTTATTTGGCTCTTCTGCCTTAGGGGGTGTTATTAATGTAAGATCGGCATATCCTACTAGTAAACCGAGCACAAAAGTATCATATTTTTATGGCATATATGGGGAACCTAAAAACGATGGTTTTACTTGGTGGGCCAACGAGTTTTTTACTGGAAACAATAGCCCTTTTAAAGTTCTACTAAGAGAAGAGATTTTGTACTTTGTACGAAACCCCATGTATGGTGGATTAAGTTTTTCTCATAGTCAGCAATTCGACAATCTCGATTTATCAATGGGTGGAAATCATTTTATTGACGAAGGTTTTCGTGAAGCAGAATATGAAAAAAGAAGTCGCTTTAATGCGAACATAAGATACAGAAGTGAAAAAGTGCAAGGTTTAGCTGTTGGTCTGAATACAAATTTTATGGCAATAGACATGTGTGACTTTTTTATGTGGGATTCGGACACAACACCTTATCTTGCTAACAAATCATTCGGAGCAATTGTTCCAACACAGGGATATCGAATGAACTTGGACCCATTTATTTACTATTACAAACCAAACGGATCAAAATATAGTCTTAGAACTAGGTATTTCAGAACCGAAAATGTAATGCCAACAGACACATCGAAAAACAGTATCGGTAACACACTATACGGCGAATATCAATATCAAACAGTTTGGGCAGAGAAATGGAATTTTACTGCTGGATTTGTAAATGCTTTTTCTTCAGTAGAAGCAAATCTATTTGGAAATCATAAGAGTAATAATTTTTCGGGATACAGTCAGGTTGACGTCCGGTTCGGTCGATTAAATGCTTCAGTTGGGGTACGCGGAGAATACTTTGTTTTAGATTCTACACAAACAGAGTCGGCATTTGATATTAATATTGGTGACTCAAGAATCGAAATACCAATAAGACCAGTTTTTCGTACAGGTCTCAACTACCAGATAACCGAACAAACTTACTTACGTACATCTTTTGGTCAGGGCTACAGATTCCCTTCAATAGCTGAGAAATACACTGCCGCATCATTAGGAATGGTTAATATTCTTCCAAATCCCCGACTTATTCCCGAAAGTGGATGGAGTGCAGAAATTGGTGTAAAACAAGGTTATAAAATAGGAAAATGGAGAGGTTTTGCCGACTTAGCAATATATAGACAAAACATCAACGAGATGATGGAATTTACTTTCGGATTTTTTAACCCGATTACTTATCTTCCAAGCACTTCAACAGATACCGTACCAGGCACAATGGGATTTCAGTCACAAAACTATGGAGATGTGAAAATTAACGGAATAGATGCATCCGCAACAATAGGTGGCAAGGTTCGAAATACTCTTATTACGGCTATTGTGGGTTATACCTATAATAATCCTTTATCAAGAGAGGGTGTTGATACTACAACTTCAAGTTTATCTCCTCTGCTAAAATATAGAAATAAGCATTCGATTAAGGGCGATATCAATTTCGAAACTAAAAGAATAACTTTTGGCGTTAATGTTATTTGGAGATCTTCTATGGAAAATGTTGACCGCCTTTTCTGTGATGAGCGCGATCCTTCAACCGTTTCTGAAAACACATATGAATCTTACAAACTATTCAGCAGTTTTATTTTGCCAGGGTACTGGGATTATAGAATTGATCACGCCGATCAGCAATTTATTAATATTGACGCTAGGTTCGGGTTTAAATTTAGTGAAGAATTGCGAGCCTCATTTATTGTAAAGAATTTATTTAATCAAGAATACGTCGGAAGACCTGGTGATATGTACGCACCTCGCCGATTCGAAATCGTATTAACTGCAAATATTTAAAATTGTCTAACTAAAAATTAATTGTATGAAAAAAATTTACATTTTATTAATCAGTGCTATCACGTTGTTATCAATTCCCGCAATGGCACAAATTTGTGATCCTCCTTGTACTCCGAGTGTTGACTGTACAGACCTTTTAAATCCAGGTGAAATTTGCCCTGAGATTTTACCAACAGCTACAGAAAACGAGTATTATGACGAAACTGTTACGGTTATTCCTCCAGCTACTTTTAATCTTGGCGGAACAGATTATATCATTTATCAAGTACGTATCGATGCTGTTAATGGGTTACCAGCAGGAATGACTTGGTGCAAGAGCCAAGAAATGTTTGTTGTTGAAGATCCTTCTGTAAGCTATTGTACTCAATTAAAAGGCACTCCAACAGTTGTTGGCGAATACCAATTAACATTATTAATCACTCCTTATTACAGCTTTTTTGGAAATCCAGTTGCTTTACCACAACAAACAGATGATACTTCATTAGTGCTTATTTTATTACCTGCTATTGATGCTCCTATTGCTGCTTTTTCTGCAAACCCAACAACTTCTGAAATCAATTCGGATGTAATTTTTACTGATTTAAGCACAAATACTCCTACTGAATGGACTTGGGTTTTTGAAGGTGGAACTCCTCCAACAAGTACTGTACAAAACCCTACTATTCAATGGACAGCACAAGGTTCTTATGATGTAAGTCTTACTGCAATAAATGCAGGTGGAAACAACACTCTTACTCTGACAGACTACATAACAATTACCGATCATACTGGAATTAATGATGCAATGAACGGATCTGTTAAAATATATCCTAATCCAGCTTCTCACGAAATAACTGTTGAGGCTGTTAATATGGAGTCTGTTACTATTGTTGATGTTCTTGGAAAAGTTGTTTACACGTCGGACGTAACAACAGAAAAAACAACTATTGACATAAGCAAACTTAACAAAGCAAGTTATTTTATTAAAGTTAAAACTGCTGAAGGAGAAATAACAAAATCTATTTCAATTAAATAGTTTGAAAAAAATTCAAAGAAAGGCTGCAAGTAATATTGCGGCCTTTTTTTTGCTTTTGAATGATGTGACCATGGAAAACGCATCTAAGAATTTTCAATTTAGTATTTGCTAAAAAGCTATTTGTTCTTGAATTTGTTAATTGTGTTGTAAAGAGTCCCCACCATGCATTTACTTTTTTCTTGACTAACTTTTTTTCTTGATAAAAAAAGGTTACAAAAAAATCAAGACCAAAAAAATGCTACCC
>CAZOHR010000272.1:0-5358 GCA_964579045.1 uncultured Bacteroidales bacterium
CGCCACCGTATAGCTCTCCATTCATAAATTCTAAAGCACTTACCCATTGACCCCAAGCCCCGATATTTATCCAATTATTATTAGAAAACGCAGCAACTTTATTGTATTCTGTTGCTCCTACATGTTCAAAGTCCCCGCCCAAGAAAAGTGTGTCATTATGAACAACCAAATCACGAACCTCTCCTGTTAGTCCACCTCCACCAACAGATTGCCAGTTTGTGCCGTTCCATGCAACTAGTCTGGCGGTATTTGGAATACTATTAACATGAGTAAAATCACCACCAAATAGTATTTGATTTTTGAATCTTGTTACAACATTTATCCCTCCACTTGATATTCCATTTTGCAATAAAAAGTAATTGTATCCATTCCATTTTACAATCTGGTAAGTGTTTTGCAAATTAACGTATGTAAATGGTCCAGCAATGTATAAGACAGAATCTCCATCATTAAACAAATCTTTAACATTAGCAAAATCAGATTCAATATATATGCTATCTAATAGACCAAAATCATCACTCCAAGTTTGAGAAAAAACAAAAAATGATGAGATTACACAAATTAGTACTAATATTATTCTTTTCATGTGTGTTAAATTTTAAGCAAAAGCCGAGACTATATATAATCTCGGCTTTTGCAACAAGTTATTGAGTAATAATCATCTTTTTGTGTTCAAGGCTTTTGCCATCAACAATAAAACTGTAAGAGTATACTCCTGGTGCCCAAGCATCAGATTTTACATTTAGGGTATTTTCACCATTTGCTAAAATATATGAAGCAATTTCTCGTCCGTACATGTCTGTTACAACAATACTTCCAGTGCTTTCTTCTGGCAAATAGTAGTTTATTAGTGTTTCATCAGTAAAAGGATTAGGGAAATTATCTTCTACCCAAGCATCAGTATCAGGAATTGTAAAAACCACATCCTTAATAAGACTAAACGAGCGACGATTAGCCATTTCTTCACACTCCTCAAACTCTGTTCCATACAATAGGTGCAAAACTGCTTGTGCATTTGCAGTTGTATAATTGGATGGGCAAGCATAAGCTAAGTTTGTAATAAATGCCAATTGTGTGCTATCCATTTGGTAAATAGTTTTATTGTTATTAAACAAAGATAGCAAAATTTGATGATAATCAACCCAATCTGATGTTTCTTTATTAACAGGTTCGATATCATTTATAATCTGTATCGCATCCGAGTAATTACCTTCCCCTATTAAAAATGCTGCAAGGTTCATATCAAATTGAGTATTGTTTTCGGCTGCAAGAATTTGTTTAATATACTCGGGATTGTAATATGCAGTATCGGTAAAAATCATTAAAATTTCATTTACCAATAGTTCACGTTCCTGAGTAAGATAGTCAACATACCTTGTAGTTGAACTAAGGGTATTTACGTTTGGATTAAACGATTGCAGTGGTTTTAGTTGTTGACGAATGCCTTGTGGTAATGTTTCTAGCCTAGCAAATAAATATGGTTCAACAGCAGGGCTTACAGGCATATTATTTTCCATAACGCTTTTAAAGTTACCATGCGACAGTGGATACTCGATAAGTAAAGCAGTAATAACAGTATCAGACAATGGAGAATTTGCAATAAGCTTATTCTTTAACTGACCGTTTGGAATATGGTTATTAATATCATCGAGTAATTGCTGTGTTTTGCCTCCATCTTCGTTGTTTTTAAGATTTGTTCTTTGCAGCTCTAAGTAAGCAATCTCATTCAAAATATCAGGACGTATCGGTAAAATTTCCTCAATTGCAGGAATACCGTTAATTGGCATTGTAAATGGGATTCCTAAAACTGGACAGGCAACTGAGTTTAAAGCTTTTACCAAACCAAGCGGCTGTGGATTTAATACACCTCCCGGATATATAACGGGAGTAGTTTTTACATTAGAATGATAAACATATCGGTATGCGTAATCAGATTTAATATATCTAGCAGCTGGTGCTGGATTAGTGCTGCTTCCGTCAGTAAATTCATTTCCAGCCCCCCATGTTTGCTGAGGAGTTGTACTCGAAAATATTCCCTGATTAGCTAATACTCCTTGATTATGAAAGTTGACATAATACATTGGTGGATTATCATTTTTACAATTATTACATCTTAAACGTAATCTAGGGTTTTGACCTCTCGTGTAAATATTAGTTTTACATTGATAAAAGTTGTTACCTCTCCAGTCGTCATTTACATCAGAAGTTCCGGCTCTTACATCAGAAGACTGGGAGCCACTGTTGCCAACAAAAACACCGGTTTTTAACCTGTTAAAATTATTTTCTTCTATTACAAAGCGGGATGCTCCTAAAGTTTGAATTCCAATGTTTGACAGACTCTGAGATGAGTAAGGAAATCCAAATTTATTATCCCTGACTCTGTCAAGAATACCACCGTTTATACTAATGCCAGCACCTGTAGTACTTGAAGTGCCGGGTATTTTATCGAAAGTGTTTTGGTAAATTCTATGTGAGTTATTTGCAGTATTTAAGGTATTGTATATCCTTAACCCATAGATTGATTTCTCAAACTGCGAACGTGTAACATCATACCTAGAATCGTAAGTTTCTACACAAATTTCTTTATTCATTAGAGTGTCTAGATCAAAGTTATTGTTGAAACGATGTTTTTGCATCCAGATACTTTGTGGAGAACGTTGTGTTGGATTAGAACCTCCTGCCCAAGGATTGCGAGTGTTAGCTGGTATAGGCAACCCTGTTGTAGAAATCGAGTTGCCGTAGTGGCTCGGATGAGAACTTCTGTAACAAACATCTAACAAAAGATCACTTGTAAAATCACAGTTTTTGACAGAACTTGGATTATTGTATTGATAATTTCCAATAGGTTTCACAAATCTAATATCTGTACCGTTATTTATAAAATCAACATCATCCGCTTTAACCCAACCGCAACTACCTGCGGTATTAAATGGTCCTAATTCAGGATCAATATGCGGATTACAAACATAATCAACATTGCGTTCGCCAAGAAGTATTCCGATATGTGCATTCTCAATAAAATTGCCGCCATTAATAAAACTGACTTTACCCTGCTGTGCAACAGGTAATCCCCATTGGCCATGTACTTCTATACCAGCCCACATTGCATTGCATCCTACTTCACCTGGATTTAAGGAAGTCATTGTAGTATTGCTTACAATAAGGGTACCTCCTGGCTCTACGGTAATACCACCAAGAGTGCCAAACTTAAGCAAACACTTATGTAAATTAAGGGTTACGCCTGATGGTACAATAATTTGACCTCGGATACTTCTTTCGATACCAGTCCAACTTTCACCTGCAGAATTTACAGTGTAATCCTCATAATAGCCAGGATCGAAATTGCTTTCCATACAATAGCACCTCTGAGGGTAAACATAAATCGTTTCAGTACTTGTGCTAAAACATTCTTCACGAGATACTGTGGCAGTGACACAATAATACCCATCCAAAGTATAATCAACAGGAACAGATAATTCTGAGCTGGTTGTACCATTACCTAAATCCCAGTGGAAATCATAGTTCGCCCAATCAATTGCACTATACTCAAAGTCAAAATTAATATTGAAATAATCATTCCAGATTCTAACAAGATCCAAACAATCGTCGTTAAGGCTAAACTCTGCATTAACAATATAATCTTCAATTGTAGCATGTGCTTCTGCGCTGCAACCGGTCAAATCATTTATCACTGTTACAGAATAAGATCCTGGTACCAAATCTGTAATAACTGGAGTTACGGCTCCTGTATTCCATAGGTAATTGTATGTGCCTGGCGGGTTTATTACTATAACCTCTGCTTCACCTGTTGCAGCTCCATTACAAACATGTCCGCCAGTAGCTTCCAAAACTGGATTCTCGCCTGCTAGAACCACAAATGATGCAGTAATCTCACAATTATTTGCATCTCTAATTATTACTGTATAGGTGCCTGCATATAAGTTGTTTATGTCTTCGGTAGTTGCTGTAAAACCACCAGGTCCTTCCCAAGCAAAATTAATTGAAGGATCTCCTCCAGTAACTGTGATATCAATTGAACCAGTATTTTGTCCTTCACAAGTGTGTACAATAATTGTGTCTTTTATTATCATATTGCTACTTCCAATAAATATAGAATTCATTCCTTCACATCCGTTTTGGTCAACTACGGTAACAGAATAAAATGTATTACCTTCTGTAACTATTAAGAATTGTTCTTGTGATCCGGTACTCCATAAAAATGATACAAATTCTCCTGCCTCGAGAGTGATGGGGGCATTGTTACAAATTACTGCTTCTGGGTCGGCTGTAATGTTTACGACAGGATTTGGATAGACATCTAAGTTTGTGACTGCCTCGTTTGTACAACCATTGAAATCTGCAACAGTTACCATATAATCTCCAGCATTTGATAGCTGGGCGTTTGGTAACGTAAAGTCTTGAGTAGAAGGATTTAGCATTGGCGGTGTAAATGGGCCAAACCATTCGTATGTTTCAATTTCCGATGTTGAGAAACTGGTAAAATTAACATCTGCTCCTTCGCAAACCGGACCAGAGTTGCTGGCAGTGATGTCAGGGATAGGTAGTACTACGATGTTGATTGTATCGGAAGCTGGACAATCTTCAATGATATTATATATAATCTGGTGAGTGCCAACTCCAGCCGTGTCAGGATCGAAAGTTCCATTTGCTGAGTTGGTGATTCCATTACCAGACCATACTCCGCCAGTAGTAGCAGCAGTAAGGTTTATTGAATTAGCGTTTTCGCAAATTGAATCGACTGGGGTGATAGTGGCGTCGGGGGTGGGGAGGACAGTAATATAGGCTCGTTCCATATGGAAAATGACATCCTCAAACTCTCCGTTTATAATGTATTCACCTGGCTCATGCGCTGAAGGATCAAATGTGGCTACTGGTCCAAATGATGGATGATTATATAACCCTATATTACAAATTTCATCAATTACAATATCTTCAGGAAGACAATAAGTATCATTATAATAATATAGGCAATCTCCACACCAGTAGGTTACTGGGTAAATTGGATGTCCAGATTGTACATTCCCATAATTATTATCACTAAAAAATGTAATAATTGAAGCATCCTGACATACTGTGTAATGAATACATGTGAACGGTAAATTGGTTTGTGGGTGAATCCAAATGATCGTATCAATGCTTATTACCCCATGTAAATTATCAGTAGTGTCTTCTAGCATTAACCCATCTTTTGTGGCATTTCTCAGCATTGAAGTATTATTATCATTATCTGATTGGGTCATGCAAATGTTAAAATATTGAAAGTTTTCAACTACACTCCAATCCCCATTCTCATCAGCAACCACACTCACCAAATACTCATTCGCATTCTCTGCACCT
>CAZOHR010000273.1:0-5331 GCA_964579045.1 uncultured Bacteroidales bacterium
CAGCCCCAATTTTTATTGACGACTACAAAAAAAATCAGGTTTCGGGCAGTCTTATTTTAGTTGATGAGGCTACAAACGAAACTGTGGGAGCGGGTATGGTGGTGATTGATAAATTAGCAAAATAATTATTTTCAAAAAAGAATACAACTAAAAGATTTTATTCGTATCATTGTAGTCAGGTTTAAGCTGACTATATTACTATGAAAAGTAAAAACATATCAACACAGTCTAGCAAGATTTTGAGTTACTTCAATAAAATTGAACAATATTGTTTTGATTATAATGAAGCAAAAAAAGCATTTCCAAATTCCAATGAAAGTGCAATTAAAGAACTGCTGAGTGACATGGTAAGGCGAGGTTTACTCATGAGACTTAAAAAAGGTATATATTATTTAATACCTTATGAGCAAGACGCTAAAAATTTTATGCCAGATTGGCATTTGCTTGCAGAATATTTAACAAAAGGAACACTGCATTATATCGGTTACTATTCTGCTTTACAAATCCACAATTTAATTACTCAACCGTCTTTGAAGGAACAAATTGTAGTAGCCAAACAACTTCGACCATCTCAAATTTCAATTAAAGGTGTTAGCTTTCAATTTATTTATCACAGTCAAGAACATTTCTTTGGTGTAAAGGAAATCTGGATTGACAGTTTCAATAAAGTATTGTGTTCCGATTTGGAGAAAACATTTATTGATTGTTTATTTAAGCCGGATTATGCAGGAGGGATAGTTGAAATTGCCAGAGCTATTTATGTGTCAAAAGAAAAAATTAATTACGATAAACTTTTCGATTACATAGTTAAGTTTGACTCTCAAGCAGTAATAAAAAGACTTGGATTTTTACTGGAATTGCTTGAAATCGACACAGACATAATCGAAAGGCTTCAAAAAATTAAAACTAATTTTTATATCCTTCTGGACACTGAATTACCAAAGCAAGGGAAATACTTAAGCCGCTGGGGTATTCAACAAAATTTGGAATCTGAAACCATTAAATCTGCAATTTATACATGATAAAACCTCGAGAAATACAAATAAATGCACGTGAA
Organism: uncultured Bacteroidales bacterium; assembly: GCA_964579045.1. Classification (GTDB taxonomy): domain Bacteria; phylum Bacteroidota; class Bacteroidia; order Bacteroidales; family ML635J-15; genus Bact-19. The sequence continues at coordinate 1,058 of CAZOHR010000273.1, forward strand.
TTCCAAGTGAGAGATCAGCAGATTGAAAAGGATTATATCCTTTCATGGATTCTTCAAGGTGTTTCTCAGCATAAATTCCTTGTAAAAGCAATAGTTTTTAAAGGTGGGACCGTGCTTAGAAAAGTTTATTTTAAAGATTACCGTTTTTCGGAAGATTTAGACTTCACCTTATTGGATGATTCAATTTCAAACGAACAGATTTTTAATTGGTTCCGAGAAGTATTTGAATATGTTAAGGAGAAAGCAAATATTCCTTTAGAAATAATTGATAATAACGAGCATGAGGATGGCGGCATAAATTTTTATATCAGTTATATCGGTCCACTTGGTGGACAAGGAAATAACAAAAAAGTAAAAATTGACATTTCAAGAAGTGAAAAAATTGTTTTTGATATTATAGCCCACAACCTATTCACTATCTATTCAGACCAAGAACCACATCAAATGTTTTGCTATCCATTGGAGGAAGTTCTGGTTGAGAAATTAAGGTCTGTGATGCAAAGAATGCAGCCTCGTGATCTTTACGACATCTGGTACTTATCAGAAATTTATGAAATGAGCCCAGAACTTTACATCAATGAATTTAAAATAAAATGTTCGAGTAAGGAAATGAATCCGCTAGAATTTCAACAAAAATTAGAACAGAGATTGCCTCAATATAAAGGACGTTGGCAAAAATCAATGGCTGATCAAATTCATGATTTGCCAGATTTCGAACAGGTAGAAAGAGAAGTACTGCGGAATCTAAGAAGATTTGTTTGGTAAATATTTTCATCGAATAAATCATTTTATTAGTTGATGAGGCTACAAACGAAACTGTGGGAGCAGGGATGGTTGCTTTCTAAGTCCCATCTTTTCTCTATTGGATATCACAATTTGTGATTTCCAATCCTCTAAATCTTCAGTTGTCATTTGAAACATAAAATCTTAATGCTGAAAGACTTATTCTAGTACCACAGACAGTATTGGCAGTCTTATTTTAGTTGATGAAGCTACAAATGAAACTGTGGGAGCGGGTAGTTAGTTGCAATCTAAGATGGCTGATAATTATTTTTTGTCGGTTGATCCTGATTATTTATAGTGATTTAGTCACTTGTTAAATAGCTTGAAAATATTAAAAATATTATTGAGAACAACATATAGATTAGAACAAAAATTCCATAAATAATCTTTTCAATTATTGTTTCATTTTCCCATTTGAGTGCAAACTTATCATAGCTCTCCTTATTATATCTTATAAAATTCATTGTAATTAAGACAGCACTAATGATTAATATAACTATAAAAACTGAAATCTCAAAATTGATGAAAATGTTAAGAATTGCAAATATATTTAGTGCTTCAAAAGTACCTTTCATAACAACAGTTCTAAGGTATAAACTATTTTTAACTCCTAACTTGTCGTAAAACTTTGCAATTCGAAAAAAGATATAATTGAATATCATAATAAAATATTTGCTCGTATTATATTAAAACTAACATATCTGTCATTAACTATTTATCTTGAAACACCGGTAGGTCGAACAATAGAATTATCCCTTTCAAATATTGGCATAACTATAAGATAATGCAGCGACAAGAGGTCTCCATATCCATTAGCCCACCCTATAATTGCAATAGCCATATCTGATTGATATCTCTCATTGGATAAGTCATTTTGAAGATTTGAAATAGCTCCAATAGTTGAAATAGCATCCCCAATGATGCCAACTACGCTTAAATATTTTGAATATTTCCACGGCTGTCCATTCAAATCACTAGCATAACTATACATACCAGAACTAGACGTCACAATAGTTACTACCTCTGATTCTGGACTGCCATAAATATCTTGATAGATGTTGTTTAAATTTTTATAACTATCAGGATTATTAACTTCTAAATCTCCAAAATCATAATTCAAATTGTCAACATTCTGCATATTCTCAAGATATGCGTTAAACTCATTTTTAACAAGTTCGCTATTCTCAAGATAGTTTTCCAAACCATAATTTCCAAAATATAATGCTTCTCCATCTGTCATTTCAGAAATAGTAGAACCTCCATCCATCGCTGCTTTATGTGACAATCCATCACCCCCAAGAAACTTAAATGCTGTTTCACTCATGAAAATATCAGGACCGAGCCAGCCCCAACTATCATAGCCTAAAAAATTGCCTTCATAATCATAAATTGGACTATCCCCATAATCCTCATACATTCCATTGGGATCATTAAATCTTACAGGGTTGTTAAATCCAAATCTATAAGGAGTTAAATTTGGGGACAGTACTGCCATTGGATCCAACACATGCCATCTACAAATTTCGGGGTCGTACATTCTGGCACCGAAATCGTACCAGTCAACACTAATACCCGCTAAAACATCATCTTGGAATTCTTTACCATTAAACAGGTTTTTATTGTTACGTGCGTCAACTCCTTGGAAGTTTTGCTGTTGCAAAATTTTACCATAAGGATAATAACTAGTCTGCTGCAAAACCTCCGGCTGACCGTTGTCGTGAGCGGCAAAAACAAGTCTTATGTTTCCCAAATGATCTATCATATCATATTCGTACTTCCAGAATGTATCGTCGCTATGATGTATTGGAACTATTCTGCCAGCGGATGTAAAAATAGTAATTAATTCGTTATCGGAATAAATATATGGTTAGCAATTGTATGTATATTCGCATGGGCAACAGTCTTATCCTAGTTGATGAGGCTACAAACGAAAGTGTGGGAGCGGGGATGGTGGTGATTTAAAAGAATTTTATATTTCAAAATTTCTGTATATTCGCACTTATTTTTATCAAATGAAGCGAGTAATTGTTATTGTTATCAGAAAGTTAGGATTGATTGGGTTGGCTGACCGTTTAAGGTATATTTATCACTTATTTAAAACCTATAAAGCAAGGAATCTATTTTGTCAAGAAAATAGCGATGTCTCGATTCCGCCACCTTATTATATTTATGAAACATTTAGTTTAAATTACTCTAAGTATTTCTTTGATGGGCTTGATACAGCCAAAGAATTATCAGAAAAATTTAGTAGTAAAATAGATTTAAAGAATGGTAAAATTCTTGACTGGGGTTGTGGCCCAGGAAGAATTGTAAGACATTTGCCTCTGCTTTTGCCAGAATGTGAAGTGTTTGGTACTGATTATAACCCGAAATATATTAACTGGTGTAAAGCGAATTTAAAAGGTATTAGTTTTAAACTAAATGGATTGCAACCACCTCTCGACTTCGAGGATGATTTCTTTGATGTGATTTATGGGATTTCAATATTTACTCATTTGTCCGAATCAATGCATAATGAATGGGCTAAGGAGCTAATGAGGGTTCTTAAACCTGGTGGAATATTATATATTACATTACATGGCAAAGCTTTTAGAGTAAAACTAAGTGATCAGGAACAAAAAGATTTTGATAATGGGAAACTTGTTTTCTCGACCAGAACCAAAGAAGGACATCGGACATTTGTGGCATTTCAGCCTGAAAGTTTTGTTCGTAGCTTATTTGCTAATGATGAAATTGCTGAATTTATTCCAGGCCAGCTTGTGAATGAAAGACCAGACCAAGATGTTTGGATTATCAGAAAGAAATAGAATTTGTGCGAATTCCAACAATTTTTTAATTTTTGAAAAAAAGTAGATGACACGAGACAAAGCCCTTATTTTATTAACTCAATACGTCAAAAACCCCCGGATGCTCGCTCATTCCATTGCTTCAGAGCTAATAATGCGAAAACTTGCACAGCATCTGGGCGAGAATGAAGAGGAGTGGGGTCTAGCCGGATTGCTCCACGATATTGATGTTGAATTTACTGAGGGAAACCCTAAAACTCATGGACAGGAGTGTATTCCAATTTTGCGCGAGGCTGGTGTTCCAGAAAATGTTATTGAGGCTATTTCGTTGCACAACGAAGAATCTGCTCCCGTTCCTAGGACTACAGTTTTTCATCACGCTCTGGCTGCTGGTGAAACTTTAAGCGGAATGATTTTCGCCACTGCAATGGTTTATCCTGATAAAAGAATTTCGTCAGTGAAAGTCAGCTCTGTAACTAAAAGAATGAAAGACAAGCGGTTTGCAGCTTCGGTTAAACGCGAAAATATTTTAGAATGCGAAACAGCAGGTCTGCCACTCGATGTGTTTGTTCAACTGTCTCTTGATGCGCTTACTCCATACGATGAGGAATTGATGGGCTAATTAGAGTCTGCTGAAAAACTCTACAAGATTTGATATTACAACAATTATGCTAATATTTTAGTCTGTCTAGTGCAAACAAAAGC
>CAZOHR010000274.1:0-4856 GCA_964579045.1 uncultured Bacteroidales bacterium
GTATCAGTCATTGTTTTATCAATAACACCAAAATCCATAAAATCATGACTACACTAACTAAAACTATCTGGTTTATCGCTATTTTGTTGATTAGTGCAAACTCTGTAATTGCTGGTGGAGAGCCAAAAATTATTGTTAATACTAATGGGTCGCCAAATATTCAAATTGGTGATTCAATCTTAATAGTATGGAATGCAATAAATACAAAAAAACTTTATTGTGAAGAAATAGGAAACGGGAAGTTACCCTTATCTGGTAGTATTATGGTAGCACCACTAAAAACGACATCATATATTTTCTTCGCTCAAAAAGGTAGCAATTCTAAAAGAAAAAAATTTACAATAACAGTTTCACCTCCCGAATTTGAATCACTAAAAATCCCTGAGAATATTACTGACGAAGAGATTTCATCAATAAATTGGAGTGCGAAAAATGCTACTATTGTTAGAATAAATGGCCTTGACGACGACTTTGGCCCTTCTGGGAAATTGCCACTTAAATCAGTTAAAGATACCACTATCACAATAACTGCAATTAATAAGAATGGATATGCCACAAGTAAAACACAAAAAGTAAACGTAAGCTACCAGGAATCTCTAAATTATCCTACTAGAGTTGCTAGAGGAAACAATGCACAGATAACATGGAATTTCAAAAATACAAAAAGTGTAGAAATTATTAACATGGCAGATAGTTTACCTCCATATGGCGAAATAAATTTCCCAATTAAAGAATCTTCGAAATTCAGAATGAACATTTATCGAGAGAATGGCACCTACGAGGTAAGGGACATGAATATTGAGGTTTATGAATCGAAAATAATCTCTTTTTCGAGCGTAAAAAAAGTAATGATTGGCGAAGAAGCTACACTTACCTGGAATGTAAAAGATGCCGACTCTGTTAAGATATCCCCAAGTAAAAAATTGCAACCATTAAAAGGATCGTTTAGATACTCGCCTAAACAGACTGAATTTGTAACCATTACCGCCTACTTAAACGGAATGGAAGATACACGATCAACAAAAGTTGATATCCTCACCCGAAAATATATTAAAGGAGAAAAAAACTACTCCGAAGTTTCAAGTGGAAAAAGATTAGATTATGAAATCTTTTCAACCGACCTATCCGAATATCCCGATGTTGTAAAACTCTATGTTTTAGTTGTTGACACTGAAGGAAACTTTATTCACGGTATGGCAGAACCAACAGTGTCGAAAGCAGAATCAAAAACTCATTTTATGGGATTGGTAGAAACTTATGTTGGAGGTGGTCAAGAGACAATTGATGATTTTAGTGTTTACGAAATTTCTGGATGTAACGATAATCCAACAAATATTTCGATGGTGCTCGATTATAGCGGATCGATGAGTGAGTCGGTAAAAGACCTTGAATCTGCGGCAAAGTCTTTTATCAACAACAAAAAGGAAGGCGATAATCTAAGCGTGATAAGATTTGACCACCGCGTAAATATCGAAAGTTATCAAACACAAAACAAGGAAGAAATTCTTAAGAAAATTAGCTTTAATGGTCTTAACGGATATGGCGGAAATACTGCCTTGTATGCGGCTATGGGTGATGGCTTAATGTGCCTAGATGACTCTACAAAAAGCAAAAAAGAGATGATTGTTTTTACTGATGGTTTTGAAAATTCATCAATGTTTTTTATCGGCGAAAAAACAATAAGCGCACAGCAAGTTGCAAATTTGGCAATAGAAAATAATATTAAAATAAACATTCTTTCTTTTGGAAACTGTGTAAACTCTAATTTACTAGAGGTTATGGCGGCTTATACTGGAGGCAGCTATTATCCCATAGAGGACAATGATGAAATTAGAGGAGTTTGGACAGAACTTCCATACTTAAACAGAAACTATTACATGATAACATTCCGCACAAAAGATATTAGTAAAATAAACGGTGTACAGCTAAAATATAACGACAATACAGGACAAACTAAAATCGCAAGCGAAAAATTATATATGAATACTCCCGTCAACTTTAATAAATTTGAAGGCGACTCCACTTCGTATTGGTTAAAGAATTCTCATCAATTTGGTAAGTATAGACCAGTTTCAACTCCACAGGTTATTTCACTTTTCGAAGTTGATGGCACAACAGTAATGGATCAATACTTGCCTTCTGTTGACAGCATAGTAGAATTTATGAAACGCGACACCTGCTTGAAGATAGTTTTATTTGGACATACTGATCTTTCAGACACTCCAGAATATAACTTAAAACTCTCCGAAGATCGGTGTAATACTGTAAAGAAATATATTTCGGAAAAAGGCATTGAAGCAACAAGGATATTATCAATACCATTGGGGGAAGAATATCCGATTTGGGTAAAAGAGGAAGAAACTTGGATGGCAAAGGAGAATAGACGAATTGAAGTATTACTTTTGCAACCATAAAACAGAATAATATTTTATTCCATTGAAAATAACAGCACAATTTTTTGACAGAGATGCACTAGATGTGGCGCCTGATCTTATTGGTAAAATACTTGTTCGTAGGCTTGAAAACGGAAAAACCTTGAAACTACGAATTACCGAAACAGAAGCATATCGTGGGGAGGAAGATAAAGCATGTCACGCCTCGAAAGGGAAAACACCGCGAACCGAGGTAATGTATATGTCACCGGGAACAATTTACATTTATCTGATTTATGGCATGTATCAAATGTTAAACTTTGTTACTGAACAGGAAAACTTGCCACATGCTGTTTTGATAAGGGGCGCAGGTGAGTTTAACGGCCCAGGAAAACTCACAAAAGCATTGAAAATTACAAAAGATCTAAATAGACAAAACATTTGCAACAATGACGAGATGTGGATTGAGGATGATGGGTACAAAGCAATGATAATAACAGCTCCACGTGTGGGAATAGATTACGCTGGAGAAGAATGGGCGTCGAAACCATGGAGGTTTATTGACTCAGCTTCTCAGATTAAACCATCATCTGCGAAACTAAAATAATCGTTATCTGCGATAATGATATGATCAAGAAGATTTATTTCCATTAAAGCGGCGGCATCGCGGACCTTACTAGTAATTTGCTTATCGGCATTGCTGGGTTGAGTATTTCCCGAAGGGTGATTGTGCGAAATAATAATTCCGTGAGCAAGTCGGTCAAGTGCATTTTTGATAATCAACTTAATATCCATTACTGTTCCTATTGTTCCGCCAGAGCTTATTCTAATACTATCTATAATTATATTTGCCCTGTTTAAAAATAGCACGTGAAACTCTTCGTGCTGTAAATCTCCCATTAAAGGTTGAAAATAGTCAAAAGCGGAACGACTGGTTGTAATCCTTGCCTGTTTAATTACATCTTCGAGTTTTCGCCTTTTGCCAAGTTCTAGAGCAGCGACAATCGTAACAGCTTTAGCCTCTCCTATTCCTTTAAATTTCATTAGGTCTTTGAGGCTTTTCTTGCCAAGATTGTTGATATTATTACTACACGAATCGAGAATATCTCGCGCTAATTCCACTGCTGACTGCTGACTATTACCAGAACCCAAAAGAATTGCGATAAGTTCGGCATCGCTTAAAGCCGCTGTCCCTTTTTTAGATAACTTCTCTCTAGGACGATCATCTTCTGACCAATCTTTTATTGATTTTTTCTCGTTCATGATTATGGAAATTCTTCTGTAAAATTAGAAAATTTAGCTCAACTACCTAACCTAGATTCAAAAGAATTTTTTTGCCACTATTCGCCGCAACGAACGGAGACACGAAGGGACACGAAAGGATTTTTTCTTTTTTTGCCACAAAAGCACTAAAACACGAAAATCCACGAAAAGATTTTGTTTTTTGTGGGTTTTTGTGCCTTCGTGCTTTCGTGGCTATTCCTTCTTTTTTGTGGTAGTCTATTATCATCTAGACAATAAGCTTTTCGACAGTATATAAAACAAAAAAACTGCTCCGTATTGCGGAACAGTTTAGTAAAATATTTTTGAGATATTATTATGCTAACTTGCTAATATGCAAAGCCAAAGATGACTTTAAATTGGCAGCTTTATTAGTATGAATAACGTTTTTCTTTGCCAATTTATCAAGCATAGCAGAAACCTTAGGAAGCATTTCTTCTGCTTCAGCTTTGTTAGATAGATTTCTTAAATCGCGAACAGCATTACGGGTAGTACGAGCGTAATATTTATTGTGCAATCTCTTTGCTTCAGTTTGTCTGATTCTTTTTTTTGCGGACTGATGATGTGCCATAATATCTTTACTTTTCTTAAAATTAAACTATAATCTTTCCTAAAATCGGACTGCAAATATACAATATATTTTCTATGCAACAAGTTTATCAACAAATAATTTTTAAAATTTGCTAAATTTGTTGCAAATAGTGAGTTTTAGCAATTGTTAAAAGTTTTTTTTCGTGCTTTTTATTACTAATAACAGACTTGAAAGGGCTATTTTCTAACCAAAGTCATTGACTTAAAATACATAGTCGTTGAGATATTTACAATATAAATCCCAGAGTTAAAATCTGTGATATCAAGATAGCCATTCGATAAAACATCTCTTTTCTCAAAAATAATGCGTCCTGCAATATCAAAAATTTGAATCGAAATGATTTCAACATTACTACAATCATAAAAAATTTTCCCATCAGAAGGGTTTGGATAAATGATGGGATTAATTGACTCAGATTCACCAATTCCGACAGACTCTTCAACAATTAAATCAAAAGAGCAATTGCTTTGATTCCCACCAACATCTGTCACAGTCCATGTAATGGTGTTTAAACCTATCGAAATGTCGCAACCATCAAGACTACTTGTTCCATTAAAATCGTTACTAATAGAAAGTATCTCACAATTATCACTTATACTTAATGGATCATA